>NZ_JAXWCK010000044.1:0-108421 GCF_037349415.1 Anthropogastromicrobium sp. | reverse complement strand
AATTTCCACGGCAGTCTCTTGTCTCGTATCCATGCTTTGTGAGTTCTGCAAGAGTATATGCCTTTCCCTCTTTTTCCGTTTCTATTAGCTGCTCAATCATCTCTGGATGATCTAAAATGCGTTCTGCAAACAATAACGCAATCGCATTTGCATCAAATGTCAGCTTCGCATTTTTCACATAATGAATAATCTGAGGATTGCTGATTACAACGCCAAGACGACATGCAGCAATCGAAAACAACTTTGAAAATGTACGCAAAAGCACAACATTTTCTTCATTCAGTGCATATTTTAAGAAAGTATTTGGATAAAAATAATGATACGCTTCATCAATAATAACGATTGCACCGACTTTCTTTGTTTTTTCGATTACCTTTTCCAATTCATCTTCAGTGTAAACATTGCCGATCGGATTGTTTGGATTTAATAGCACTACAATTCTAGTATTTTCTGTAACGGCATCTAAAATTTTATCAATCGAAATCGTCATATCCGGCTCATATGCAACCGGAACATGATGAAGGCCAAGAATGCTGCAGTTTACCCAATACATTTCAAAGCTTGGTGCAACTGTGACAACATCTTTTCCTTTTTCACCAAATGTCTCTAACAGATAACGTATTCCCATATCAGAACCATTTACTGCTACTACATTTTCATATGATGCGCCAATATAGGCTGCATACTTATTCAAGAAGCGATCCGGCTCAGGATATATCGAAAGAAATTCTGGTGTAATCTCTTTTAATACGCTGTCTACAAATTCCTTTGGCAGTCCCTCCGGATTTTCATTCATATCATAGCGCAGATAATCATAACGGCCCTGCTGCGGAAAAACGCGATTTGTATTTTTAATATGTTCATCTACATAATACATAATTTGAAAACCATCCTCTCATAATGTAACAATTTTTTTCTCTTGTTTTTATTGTACTACAGATAATCAAAACATACAATAAGAAAAATCATCATGAATCCAACCTTCTTTACATATCAGTTATTAAAAAGGTATCAGGTGTCCTTCCATGTTCAATTTTCAAAAAGGTGTCTTTCATCCATTTTCTTTCAAAACTCTTTTAATTTCTGCTGCTTTTTTGCTTCTTCTGCTTACCGCTTTTACACTTCCCGCCGCCGTAATGGTAAGCACTACCCAAGGTTCACGAGAATTGCCAATTTATTGTGTTCAGACTGATCAAAAGAAAATTGCGCTTACATTTGACGCAGCCTGGGGCAATGAAGATACAGCTGATCTTTTGTCAATTCTGGCACGAAATCAAGTTCATGCTACCTTTTTCTTAACAGGAAGCTGGGTAGATGCCTATCCTGATGATGTCAAGGCAATTGCTGCTGCCGGACACGATATAGGAAATCATTCACAGACACATCCAGAGATGAGCACACTTTCAAAAGAACAGATCCGCGATGAGTTAATGCAGGTACACAAAAATGTAAAGGAACTGACTGGTCAAAATATGTGCTTTTTCAGACCACCTTACGGCGACTACAACAATCTTTTAATACAAACAGCAACAGAATGTGGATATCTTAGTATTCAGTGGGATATTGACAGCTTAGATTGGAAAGACTACGGTGTTCAATCTATCATTGATAGAACTGCATTAAATCCTGAGCTTTCAAACGGATCCATCATTTTGATGCATAATGGTGCCAAATATACAAAAGATGCACTTGAAACTGTTATTTCAACACTTCAGTCAAAGGGTTATGAATTTGTAACGCTGTCTGAGCTTGTTTATAAAGATCATTTTCACATGGATCCTTCTGGCAAACAAATTCCTGATTAATTACATCTTTTTTCCACTTTTTTTAATAACTATGCTATACTGAAAACAAAATTTAAATGCTTCAGAAAAGGAGATTTTATGAGTACACTAACGAAATTAAAAGAAAACATTGAATCCGTGATCGTTGGAAAGGGAAAGGTGATCGATATGGTCATGACTTCCTTAATTGCCGGCGGTCATATTCTATTGGAGGACGTTCCTGGAACAGGCAAAACAGTTATGGCTAAGTCACTTGCCCGCTCTTTGGATGCCTCCTTTTCCCGTGTACAGTTTACACCAGATTTGCTGCCATCTGATGTAACTGGATTAAACTATTACAATCAGAAGCAGGGTGAGTTCGTATTTAAATCAGGCCCTGTTTTCTGCAATATTTTATTGGCAGACGAAATTAACCGTGCTACACCAAGAACACAATCTGCACTTTTAGAATGCATGGAGGAGCGTCAGGTTACTGTTGATGGAAAGACCAGACCCCTTCCTGCTCCTTTTATTGTTATCGCAACACAAAATCCTGTCGAGACAACTGGAACATTTCCTCTGCCTGAGGCACAGCTTGACCGTTTCTTCATGAAGCTTTCTATGGGTCTTCCATCTAAAGAAGAGGAGCTTTCTATCCTGACGCGTTTTGAACATGCCCAGCCGCTTGCTGAACTGTCTGCTGTATGCACTACTGAGGAAATTGTTGCAGCACAAAAGGATTATAAAAAAGTTTTTGTTCATCCGCTTCTGCTTGATTACATGACAGAGCTTTCACAGCAAAGCAGACGTCATCCTTATGTAGTTACTGGAGTAAGCCCACGAGGAACACTTGCACTTTTGAACGCATCAAAGGCGTATGCCTTTTTACATGAACGAAGCTTTGTAGTTCCAGAAGATATCAAGGCAGTAGCAGTCTTTGTTCTCGCACACCGACTTGTCTTAAGCCGCGGCGTTGGCAGCCAGTCAACCGGTACTGAAATTATTGAAAAGCTACTGTCTGATGTTGCCGTTCCTACTGAAAACTGGGGAAAACACGAATAAGACTGAGGATTTGCCATGAAAATACTTCTTTTATTAGCCGCAGCAGGTCTTTTATACATATTGCAGGATTTGATCTACAAAACTTTTTGGGACAAAAATCTCTCTGTCTCAATCCACTTTCAAGACAAGGCGGTTCTAGAAGGCGAACAAGCCACACTGACAGAGGTTATTGAAAACAGAAAGCTTCTTCCGCTTGCCTACCTTAACGTTAAGTTTCAGGTCAGCCGCAATCTTGTATTTCAAAATATGGAAAATACAAGCGTTTCTGATTTCAACTATAAAAACGATGTTTTTTCTGTTTTGTTTCACCAGAGAATACGAAGAACGCTTGTCTTCTCCTGTCAAAAGCGCGGATACTATGAGATTACACAATCTGATATCATCTCATCCAATCTACTTATGACAAGTGAATATATCAGCACATTGAATCAAAATACCTATTTATATGTTTATCCTAGATATCTAAATATTGATTGTCTTGACGTACCGTTTCGAAAAATGATAGGAACCATGACTAGCCGCCAATTTTTATATGAGGATCCTTTTGAGTTTCGCGGCATACGAGATTACACATCTACTGACCCGATGAATAGCGTAAACTGGACTGCCAGTGCACGAACTGGTGAGCTTATGGTTAATGTTCACGACTCTACATCTTCTCAGGAAGCCATTATTATTTTAAATCTGGAAACAGAAACTGTATGGGTATATGAACAGCTTCACGAAATCGCAATCCGGCTTGCCGCATCAATCAGCTACTACTTCCTTAATACTGGTGTTCCCACCAGAATGATATGCAATGGAAGTGACTGTATTACTGATCAGGTTGCCGTAATTCCTACTGGAAGTGGTCTTCGTCATGTTAATGCTATTGCTGAGGTTCTTGCAAGAATCGATCTTACACGAACAGTTGTATCCTGTACAGACCAACTGCATGAACTCACAAATAAAATGGCAAACTCGACTTCTGCTCCGCTTTATATCATGATCTCTAACTCTATGAGCAATTCCCTGCAGGATGCATTTGAACAGCTGATCAAAACTGGCAGCAGCGCTATGTGGATTGCACCTCTCTACGAGGACATGGAGCTTCGCGTACGGAAAGTGCCAAATATGGAAATTATACGATGGGAGGTAAACAAATATGAGAATTAAGCTTCAGGCTCTGACAGAGCATATTCATGGATTTTTGTTAATTCTTGGAATTACTGCATTTCTCTCCTGTCTTATTTTTCCTTCTCGTTACTTATTCTACTTTTTTCACAGTTTTCTTTTGCTGATTCCATTTGCAGTTACTGCTTATGGCCAGGAAAAAATCAAGCATTTTGTCAGCTATTTCATTATTGGTATTGCATGTGCCATTTTGCTGTTTTTTATTGGAAGCAACTTTTGGGAGAAACTGTACTTTTTGATTCTTTCAGTAGCTATCATGCTAATCCGTATTCCTTCCCGTCTTCAAAAAACAGACGACTATGAAATTGTGGATGAAAACGTAATTGAATCAGGTGGTCTTTTTGATTCGCCAAGTGCCGGCTTTTTAGGGTATTTTGTTCTTCTCTTTTTTATCGCCTTGCTGCTAAAACGAAATGATCTTCAAACAATACTCTACTGGATTACATTTGCCTGGCTGACTGATTTTCTTGTATACACGAATTTAAAAAGCCTTAATCGCTATCTTTACAGCAGACGCAATATAGCAAACCTTCCCGGCAAACAGATTATTTCTACGAACCGTGCACTCATGATTGCCTTTTCAATACTGGCTCTTGTGGTCATGCTTGTTGTTCCACTTCTTCCACTAGATCATATTGTTTATTCCATCGGCATCGCTATACGTGATTTTTTGCGATGGATTTTCTCTCATTTCTCCAGTGAAGAACAGACAGTCATAGAAACAGCAGCTGAGTCACTTGCCACCTCTGGACAATCTGCTATGTTTGGCGATGTTAAACCTACACCTGCCTGGCTTAAAATGCTTTATGATATTTTATTTGCTGCCATTTTATTTGTTGTCAGTGCAGGTGCGCTTGTAGGAATTGGCTATACAATACTGATGCTTGTACATCGTTTCTACAAGCCATCTGCAGTAACTGGCGATATACAGGAATTTATTAATGAAGAAACAGAATCTACTTTTCTTCAGGATTCTGAAAAAAAAGAACGTGATTCTCTTTTTTCTATGCTGTTTAATCCGAATACCACGATTCGAAAAAAATTTAAAAAGCAGATTCAGCAGGGAAGCCATTTAAACAAAAAGGCTGGCAATTTCATTCCTGTATCACTGACTCCTCTGGAGCTTGAACAGTATGCAAAACTGCCAGATGATGAGCGCACACATCTTCTGCATGCCCTTTATGAAAAAGCGCGATATTCAAAAGACGGATGTACAAAAGAAGATGTTGCTTCATTTAAGAAATCATAACAATATAGTGAAAAGCATAGATAAAACGTCAGGAGCTATTGTATTTCCAATTGCTTCCTGACGTTTTATATATATTGCTAATATTTTATTGTTGCTCCAGATTACATACCAATACACTCTTTAATGTATGAAAGAAATGTTTTTACAATAATAACAAACCAATTCAATTCAATCTGCTGTTTATCTGATTGCACTGGTAGTGTTGCATCTGCCTCTGATGGCATTTCTGATTGTAGTGGCATTTTTACTTCTGGTTCTGACTGTGCCGTAAAAACTGTCGGCTGTGCATGATCCTCTTCAATCATAATTGCCTTCTCTTCCAATATCGCTGCTGCCTTCTGATTATCTACATCTGGTTCTACAAGAACAGATGCATATGTCTTTCCACTATCGTTATTCAAATCATGGCTCCAATTCAACACACCATTTTCTACATAATAACACTCTCCATTATACTGACATGGACCAGTATAATTCCAGTTTATCTGACCATTCTTAATATAATACCAGACTTTGCTGTGGAAACACAATCCGGTGTAAGACCAATCTAATAAACCATTTTTTATATAATACCAAGCACCATCATGTAAGCACAATCCAGTATATAACCAGTCAACAACACCTGCTCTCACATAGTACCAACTGCCCTCGTAGTAGGTCAATCCTGTATAATTCCAGTTCACCTCTGCTCGCTCTACATAATACCAGCTTCCACCATTGCTTACAAGTCCTATATAATTTTCCTCTAACGCTCCATTCTGATAATACTTCCATTTTCCATCACGAAGAAGCAAACCTGTATAGCCATTTTGTGTATTCTGGTCAAGTGGCACATACGTTCCTTCAAGTGCAAAATCTCCAT
Organism: Anthropogastromicrobium sp.; assembly: GCF_037349415.1. Lineage (NCBI taxonomy): Bacteria > Bacillati > Bacillota > Clostridia > Lachnospirales > Lachnospiraceae > Anthropogastromicrobium > Anthropogastromicrobium sp. The sequence goes on along the minus strand of NZ_JAXWCK010000044.1, from coordinate 102,312 downwards.
CCGCATCATATACATAAACATGTGTAATATAGGTTCCATACTCATTTTTATGATCTGACGTACGGATATAACATGTTGCAGTATTCTGTGAAACACTTGCCTGATGCCAAACTAAATCATCCTGACCATTTGCCTCTGTCCATGTCGGCATCAGCACTTTCGATATTCCTCTTGAAGCCTCGATCTGAGCTGTTACACGATATCCAGTACTGCTCACTTCTGATACTGTAATCTTAACAATTTTTGGCATTTTAGAAGGTGTATTCGTAATAACACGATACATACTAAACTGTCCTGCGTAATCCCATATATACACATCATTAATATATGGGCCTCCCTTTTTATCTTTTGCCGGAAGATCAATGTATCCTGACTTTGTTGATGGATTATAATTTATATCTCTCCAAACAAGATCATCCTGACCATTCTCTGCTGTCCATGTTGCAACGCGAATCGCATTTACACCAAAAAGTGTACTATACTGGAACGAAATTCGATAATTATCGGAATTTGTCTGTGTACATGAAGCTGTAATTTGCGGTTTTCCGCTTTCTCGCTCCAAATCCTCTGGAATCTGAACATCAAGTGTTCGCGTTACGCAATTTCCTGCTTTATCATACAAATAAATAACAGAATGATACGTTCCACTTTTATTTTGATGAGCAGATGTCATTACATATGCCATTACACTTGATCCATTGACCGTCATATTCGTTGTCACTGCAGCGCCTAAGCCAAGTTTGTCTGTCCATGTTTTCATCTCTGCCTTTGACACACCAAGCGGACAATCAAAATTTGCATTCACCTGATATCCCAAAGCACTAACTTCCGTTACAGATGCAGATGTAATCTTAGGAACTGGCGTAGGAACAGATGCTGTTAATGCATACAGCTTTTTTGTTCCCCTATTATCAGTAACATACGCATGACAATTATATTCACCTCTATAATTTCCATGATTTGAAATATTTACGCGAACACTTGCCCGTCCATTTACAAATTGAAGCGGATACCAGATAAGAGTCTTTGCCTGTCCTGCGGTACTGCTCCATACTGCCACAGAAGAATTTCCAGAAAGACCATAATCACTGGCTGCTTCTACTGTAAGTGTAAATCCATTATAAGAAATATCTGTTGTATAAACATTGTAAATAACAAGTGCCTCTGCCGCACCCTTCACAGTAACACTAACTAGCACTGGCTTTGAAGCTACATTGTCCGTATCATATGCCACAATTCGAACACCATATGCACCTGTTCTCCACCCAAACTCAGAAATTGAGAAACTGCACTGAGAATATCCACCAGAAATGCTTCCCTGCTTTGTAACTGTTTTCTCTGTGCTGAATGCAATATTCCATGCACTATATTCTACTCTTGCAACCGGCTTTGTTCCGCTCACCTTGCAATATGCAGTAAATGCATCTTGAGTTACTCCTGTGTATCCCGATTCTGTAATTGTAAGTGATGGTGCTGATGTTGTACTTATACTACTGCTTTGGCATACATTCTGAATTGTAAAGCTTCCATTCTGCCATTTTTCAGTTCCATCCTGCTGCACCCAAATCTGAATCTTAGAAACATTGCTTTTTCCCTTCCAGTTTCCAAGATCAGCATATATCATCTGATTTACATTCTTTTTCAGTGCAAGCTCCGTTTCAAGCGTGTCCTGACCGCTTGTAAAACGCATGCGCACTCTCAAATTTTGATTATCTCCAGCCGTTCCTGAAATATTAAAACAAAAATAACGCTGTGAAGAAAAATCAACATTTCCTGCGCGTGCAATTCCTGCATATGTGAATGGACTGTTTGCTCCTGCATTTACGGCAATCTTCTGGCTGTCTGCACTGCAGGAAGTTAATCCATACTCACCATACCAGCCATTCATAAGAGTCGTTCCAACATTACATGACGCGGCATATCCGCCGGTACCTAAATCTGCACTCCTGTTTTTTGACGCCATTACAGAACCATATACAGATGAAAATGACGGCAATCCGACAAGCGATGCAAGTGAATCTGTATACGCAAATGATTGATCTGTATCAATGTATTTCCACACAGTCCACGCAGGCTTCTTTGCAAATGTACACCATGCCTTATTTTCATCATTATACCAAAGGCCCTGATGTATTCCCGCATCTGCCTCCGGCTTCGCATCTACTTCTCTCATTGCAATAAATGCATCAATATAAGGATTGGCTTCAGTCACATAATACGCATAAGCAAGTGCCGCTGCCTGCTTCCACTCTACATTTCCCTGGTTAAACGAATGTGATGTATATCCCTGCTCAGACAATATCACATGCTTTACGGAGCCATCTGGATTTCGCAATCCATTTTTACACAAATATCCAGTTAAAACTGAAATATTCTCCATTGAAATAAAAATCGCATTTTCATTAAAGGTTGCATTATCATTCCACCACTCTGCCTCCGTAAGTGGATTTCCATATGGATGGAATGCTACTCCCCACTCAATATCACCCTCTGCCTTCATATAGGTGTTTACATAGTCAATTAGCTCTTTTCCATCATAACGTGTTCCTCCAGACACACCATGCCAATACATGTCTAACGACATAAAAACTCGCGCATGTGCACAGCTGCTTTTCACTGCCTGGCTTGTAATTCTCATCATATTGGTATAAATATATGCATAATCCGGTGCAGACTGGTGACCTGTGTAATTCCACGAAGTATCTGCATTAACTTCATTTCCAACTATCCAGCTTGCAATATGTCCATATGCATGATCACTTCTGCCATATCGTTCACCAAGAAAATGAATTGCTGCTGAAATACATTCAATTCCTTCCTTTGAGACAACGTTCCATCCATGATATGCACCAATTGATGCATTTGCACCAGGATAGCCAAAGCTATGTGGGTTTTGATCTGGCTGCCATAATAAAATCGCATTCACAATAATATTATTTCGGTCGTACATAAGAAGTGTTTGATCTAACTTAGCAATACAATTTGACGAATACTGATATGTTTTCCCATTATATGTATAGGAATATCCGCTGCCATTAATTAGCTCATTCATTATAATATTTACATTTGTATAACTAAGGCCTAATTCTTCAATATCTGTTCCAAAAGCAATATCTGTGAGAAGCCCTTTTTTGCTTCTTGCCTGCGGATATGATGACTGATTTTCTGCCAATGCTTCTGGATTTGTAATAAAGCATCCATCACTCAATGCCTGATACGTACCATCCCTAAATTTCATTCCAACAAAAAATTTAGAATACAACTTTGACTGTGCTGTATTATTATTCAGCGGAACAGAAAATTCAAACGTATCTTCTTTTTTCACATCTGCAATCGGACTGCCTGTAATATCTTTTTGATACATCGGCTCCTCAAACAGATACAATTTCTCATCTGCTGTCTTAAACTTATGGTTAAGCTTTCCCTTGACAATGACTTGACTTCCCTCTATCCGACATGATAAAATTTGAATAATCTGAGTCACATCTCCAAGATCTAAAAAGTCAATTCCATATTCAAACTCGGTAGTTTCCTCTTCTATTTCCTCAGTTGACTCCTCTTCTGTCATTTCTTCCGATGATACTTCCTCAGAAGATTCTTCTGCAAATATATTTTCTCCAGATGATTCTTCAGGAGATTCTTCTACTGTCGTTTCAATAGCTGTTTCAGTTATTGTTTCACTTACATCTTCTCCCACTGTTGTTTCTTCATGTTCAGAAGCTGTTTCTATCGTTGACTCAGTCTCTAACGATGTACTTTCCGGTTGTGTACTCTCTGGCTGTATGCTTTCCGACTGTGGACTTTCTGTTATTACTGCTGAAGTTTCTAGCTGTGGACTAGTCTCAGTCTGCACTTCGATTTTCTCTTGCGTCTGATTCTCTTCCTGATACAAGCTAATGTCGGTTGTGCTCATTTCTTCTGCTGCTGGTATTGTTTTTACTCCAGCAAAGCTTCCCACTACAGAAAGTGAAACAGCCATAAGAAGTGCGCTTATTCTTGTTTTTAACTGCTGCCTTCTCATTTATTCCTCCCATCTTTTAAAAGAATAGGCAGGTTACTACCTGCCCATTCAATTATACTAGTTTTATTCTGTTATGTGTAGACAAATTTTGCTGTCTGCAATACCAATTTTGCTGTTTTGAGGTTCATCACAGCAAACGTCCCAGCGAATAACATTAATATTCTCCAAGATACCTTGATGGTTAGAATGTTCTACTGTTTTGATTTTAAATTCACCCTTACGTCCCTCTGCATGTAAAATAACACAATGCTTTTCTCCATGAATTACGACACTATCATTTTCAACACTTACAGGCAGTCTGGTAACAAGATTTTCATGAACTTCAACACCCGGTCTGCACTGAATATAATCACATACAGTAAGTTTTCCCGTATTTTCATCTAGCCAAATCTCACGGTATACCTTCTGTGCTTCAATTCCATATGCTTTTCCAAATGAAATCAAAATATTGCGATCTTTCGTTAATTCAAATCTGTCGGCACAGTATTCCTTTCCTGCCTTTTGATCAACATCTCCAATGATCGGAATATTGTGGCTCTCGCCTCTATTACAGAAAACCTCATAACGTTTTTCAGAAAAATAATCCTTTGTGTATTCTCCAGCGCCTAAATCATCCAAAAAAGCTTCTCCGTCTACCAGGTAATGAAAACTTCCAACATCATTATGATTATGTGGTTCACCATTATTTCCACCCTTTGCAATAACAGCTGTTTGTTTTGCACCTCTTAAAATACACCACTGCGCATCCTGTAAAACACAAGCACCGCTTTGTTCTAACGGCTTTGGTTCTTCTGCCTTTTTATTCTGTACATCGTCTAAATAGCGATGCGTCCAATACCAGCTCCAGTAAATGCCAACCCATCTCCAACAGCTGTCTCCATCAAGCTTTTGCGCATATAATGTATCTGGAAAACGAATATCACTGTACTGATCTGCCAGACAACATGTAAGTCCCATTGGATATGTTCCTCTTGAATCACCATCAGAAAAGCTAATCGTACGACCTCCGGCAAAATAACACTTCTGTTGAAAATGAGCTATCGCATTTACCTTTTCAGATGCCATCAGATCCTTTGATGGATCGTATTCTCTTTGTGCTAATGCAAATAATGTAAAATACGTAAAGCCATATACCCAGTAACCAAGTCCCTCCTGACACGCTCCATCCATGCCAAAACCTTCTAAATAATAATGTTCCAGTGCATAATTAAGTCGTTCTAACAATTTTTTCTTTTCTGTTCCTTCCTCCATAAGAAGAAGAGCTGCACTTCCCACATTACCACAGCAAACAGCATTCCAATTATTCGTTGCCTGTTCCCAGCTTGCATATGGCACCTTCGACTCTATAAATGGCTTAAGAATGCGAGCCTTCACTTCATTTTGCGCAAGCGTAATCACATCTTCTGAAAGCTCATCCTTTAAAAGAGTTGTAATATGTGCAAGTGTCTGACCTGTTTCACTTGCAAAAAGATCGATTACACCTCTCCAATTAGGATTTTCCTTTCTTCTTACGTGTGCCGGAAGTGCCCAACACTCCTCTGCACATATTTCCCGTATTACCTCTTCTAACTTTTGAATATCTTCTTTTTCATGCCAGATCACACTTGCAAGACCAAGCACTGATAAGAATTTTCTTCTTCCAAAGTAAACAGCCTCATATCGCATACGGTTTCCATTTGTTTCAAATTCGCTAAAAAGCTCCTCTGTTAGCTGTGGCATGCTTTCATTTCTTAACTGGTCTGCCAGTTTTCTAACTTCACTTTCATATAGTGCCACATATTTCTTTATCTGATTTTGCATCTCCATATTGATTTTCTCCTTTCATCCCTTTCGTCTGATGCATAATAATTTTTCTTTTTAACAGATTTTTCGCCATTTTTACCGAAATATCTGTTAAGATTATACCTCTTTTTCTCGAATCTGTACAGTATTTTTTTTACTAGAATTCAGGTTACAGTTCACATTACGCGTGAATTATAACGACTTCAGAAAATCTGCGTCTGAAAATTTCTAAAAACGCCATACAAATCAAGCGTTCCAAATCCCCATTCCCTATTAGGATATGTTCTCGATGAATCCCTTTTTGCACCTCTTATAAAATACGTCTTTACGTCTGTACTGCTAAAATAGCGAATCCCACTTTCTCTTGTCCACTGACAAAATAATGCCGCTGCACCCGCCATATGTGCTGCTGCGACACTTGAACCACTTCTTTGCACACGACGAAGTTCATTTCCCACACCTGATAATGACGATGTAAAGCCTTCAATTCCAACGCCAGGCGCCGCCAAATCCGGACAAATCCTTCCATCTGTAGTATAGCCACGCCCTGAATACAAGTAAACACTATTATTTTGATAATTGTAATTGCTGACTGAAATCACATTTGCTGCATCAGACGGCGAAGTAAGCGTTATAAATTCTGAAGGACGAAGGAATACAGTATCCTGCCTCAAAAATGATTCTATCGGAAGCCACATATGATAATGACCTGTTATAAAAAGATCATTATATACACGTACTGTCCAGACACCTGGTGTAATATTGATAAAACGAAGCAGTGCAAGAAACTCACCTGTTCCCGTAACAGAGAGTCTGTAAGAAACCTCTACTCTTGTCTGTGCCAGTGCAAAATTTAAAATTTCAATGCGCCCTGGCCTCACATATATTCTTGGAATTACTTCTCCATTCGGAGAACGTATCGCAACTGAATATGTTTCTGGTGCACTTGCCCACAATTCAAGAAAGAAGCCATTCTCTCCCTCTGCCACACGGATCTCTACATCCTCATATCCGCTTTCTGATGAAATTTGTCCTTCAAAATGATGACCTCTTGATGTCTCATTTCCTGTTCCTGCCACAATTGTGATGCCAACTGAACTTCCAAGCTCTTCAAGCATTCTTGCAAGCGGCAAGCCGCCTCGATGTGATCCAGCATTCGTTCCCAGTCCCAGACAAATCACAAGTGGCTGTTGACGCTTCTTTGCCAGCGATACAAGATAAAGAACACCTGCCATAATATCATTTTCCTGATAGGCCACCGCATCCTCTTTAATCTGATAATAAGCTCGCAAACGATTCTTAGCAGGCTTTAACTTTACCATTGCAATATCTGCTTTTGGCGCTGCACCAGTAAAGCTTCCATCTGGCAGCTCATTTCCTGCCGCTATAGAAGCCAAAAAAGTTCCATGACCATTTTCATCCCTTGACGAAATTCCTTCATAAGCATCTGCCATTTTTACTGCTGCGTTTAACTGCTCATGCGTAAATTCGCTTCCATATAAAAATCCTTCCGGCGTTCTTGTAATGTTCTCTGGCGTCTCTGGAAGCTCTGGCTGCGCAGACAGTCTGATTGGGCTTCCGGCCGGTATTGTCTGATCCCAGATTGCTGTTACTCTAGTTGTTCCATCTTGTTTTAGAAAAATGGAACCTGCATAATCAATTCCCGTATCCACAAATCCAATCAAAACACCACTTCCATCAAGCTTAAGATATGGATTTTCCCTTACCTGCAAAATACCAGATGATTCCATACTTCCTGTATCCTGCAAACCAAACAGCTTTGGAATGTTATAATAGCCATAGACAGTTCCATCTTCATATCCATCCGAAAGCTTCAGGTAAAGAGATGCAAACCTAGCACCTAATGGCTGTTTGCAATCAAGCGTATACTTTGACTCAATAAGACTTCGATTCCCAATAAAATCAATATATTCCTCTGAATAAATCTGATCCTGACAGTTCAAAAAAGACTCCCTAAAACAAATCTCGTCATACTAGCATATGTACGTTATGATTGTTTTAGAAAGTCTTTTTATTATTTTGTTAAATCATGTACCACTTAATCTCATTCGGCGCCATTTCCAACTCAAAGCTGCTTTTGTCACCGCGGTAAACAGTAGTCTTCTGTGGCTCATAAGTATTATTCACCACGCAGAATTTTCCATTCTTTACATAAGCATGGACTTCTACATTAAAGTTTGTGCTAAACCACTGATTTAAAACAGCCTCACCATGCGCACTCCACAAAATGCTTCGATATAAGATACGGCTGTTCTCAAAATTATATGGCAGACCGCTAATATATACGCTTCGACCCTTACCAAACTCATTTACAGCCATCTGTACTTCCTTTTCACGCTGTACAAGAATTTCTGTACCGGCATATGCGTACATACTCTTCTTTCCCTCTCCAAAGTCTACCGGCTTTGTTGTATCGGCAAGAATGAAATGATCCTGATGTTCTTCCCAGTTATACTTATCGTAATTCAAAGTAAATCCTGTCTCTTTCTCAACACCAATCAAATCCGCCAGCTGTAAGAAATGACCCTGGAATTGATGACCAGATGGTTCACCAACACCAATAAATCCACCTCCATTGTAAACAAATTCACGAATTGCAGATGAGATTTGGGGATTTTCCCAAACACTTCCACCAGTATGAGCTGTGTCACCATCTCCAACATTGATAATAACATCAATATCCTTTAATATATGCGGATTTTGAAGAATATCATCAAATGAAATGAAGCAAACATCAAATGGTGCTCCGCTAAGTGCCTCAATAATTCCAGCATAGCTATAATTTTGCTTCTGATACAGCGCATGATGTACCATATGACATCCCCAGCTGCGAATCTTGCCCCAGCTATTGAGCACTGCCACCTTTTTCACACAATATGGTGTCGTTCCCTTTGCATTTTCATATAACTCACGAAACTCATTACATACATCCTCAACATACTGTAAAAATTCAGGGAAATCGAGTGTCAGTTTTAAGTAGCCGCCATATCCGATGCGATCAATCGGTTTTCTTAAAATCGCCCGCCTTGCTGTAATCCAGTTTTCCTTTGCTTCCTTCACTGGATCTCCATTCTCATGGAATGTATCTGGGAAGAAGTAAGGCAGGAAACGGCCTTCTGTATATTTTACGCCCTTAATATCAGAAATCAGACGCAATGTACTTCCATTTCCAACGCTTCCTACAACTGCATCGAGTCCAATTGTAGCAAACTCTTCCATAAACGGTTCTGTTCCAATCCAATGATCGCCTAAAAACATCATGGCTTCTTTACCACACTCGTGAGTAATATCTACCATTTCCTTTGCCAGCTTTGCGACTTCTCTGCGCTGGAATGCCTGGAAATCTTTAAATTCCTTGCTCGGAACGCGATACTGGTTATTATAATAGCCCTGATCGATTATATACTCCGGACGGAATGGATAACCCACCTCTTTTTCAAACTGCTCTAAAATATAAGGACTGACTGATGCAGAATAACCATACCAATCCACATATTTTTCTCTCTTCAACTCGTCAAACATAAGAGTAAACTGATGGAAAAATGTTGTATAACGAATAACATTCACATATGGATGTTCTTCACAATACTTGCGAAGACGCTCTAATGAATACTTATGTGTCTTTGGCTGGCGCACATCAAAAGTAATCTGATGCTCAAAGTCCTTCCATTCATTTGTTACTGCATTATACATATGAACTGGATCCCAGATAATATATGCTAAAAAGCTAACCGTATATTCATGGAATGGCACAGCGTCGCAGATCACCACACAGCCAGTCTCTTCCTGATAATTCCAATTCGTTGTCGGCACGATCTCACCTGTTGAACGATCAATAACTTCCCACCATCTTTTGATATCATCTCTTGTATTGACCTTCATCAGTTCATCTGATATTCCCTTCATAAGCGGGATGGAAAGTTCTTTGTCAACCGCTGTATAAAAGGCTGTCATCACATAGCACTGCTGCACCTCATCTGGATTTGCCTTTGCCCACTCATTATCTTTTCTTGTTGTATAATAAGTCGCATAAATTTTTGCACCCGTTTTTGTCAATTCCTCTGGAAATTCAGTTCCATCACAGTCACGTATTGCATCCGCTCCCCAGCGTTTCATTAGTTCAATTGTTTCTGGTACAACGTCTAGATTGGTCGGAATCGTAACTCTTCCCTTTGTCTGGCTCATCTTACGTTATCCTCCTATCGAAAATTTTCTCATTCTCTTTTTGTTTTACTGCTCTTATTTCAACACAATAATCTGGTTTTCTTCCTCAGTATAGTTTCCGCCGCCCATCTGATTTCTCACAAATGGAACACCTTCTCTGACATAGAAAATATTATGAGAAAGCAATGCATCAGGATTCAAGGATGGACTTATTGTTCCTCCAAGATCATCATAACTTACATTGTGACTGAAAGTATTATGAATTGCTTCATCAAGACAAAACATCACACATCCGCCTTCATTTTGTCTGCTGTAATTATATTCATATGTCGTTCCATCTCCAGAATCTGCATCATAAGCCATTCCATCCTGATTTAATCTCGTATCCGCTGCTTCATTGTAACGAAACAGCGCATCCTTACATTTCCATGGCCAAATGGCTGCCGCTACCTTTCCTGCACGATTTTTTGGACAACAATAAATACGATCATTAATTTCCTGCGCTACACAATCCGTCATATTGTGTTCCACAAGCGGACGAAGCGCATACATAGCTGTAATGCCATCTCCGCCTGCTTCCTTGACATAATTATTGCGAATCACCACATGTTCATGACCATACTTAAGGAATGCTACTTCGTCCAATATAGCTCCCTGAAATTTATCATGTGCATATGTATATCCAACTGCAATTCCCCAGCGACTTGTCCGGTAGACAAAGCAGCTTTCTACTGTAATATCACAAAAACGAGCTGCCCCTGTAATATCTTCATTTGCCGGCTTTAATGCTGTCATGTAAATGCCGCCATTATTCATATGCTTATCGTAAACATTTCCATTAACGTCATGAACATAAAGATTCTGCAGGTAAATACCACTTCTTACTCCCTTGTCCCTTGCAGTAACAGCAACTCCTGTGCGATTCATCTTATAAGGTGCACTATATGTTTCTCCAATGATGTTCTCTGCACTGTTTGTAATCTCAATATCATGAATCCAGATATATTCTGCATCGTACAGCAGCACTGCTGATGACACATATCCCTGATACACATGTGTTGGCGAATCTAATTCTGTGCCATAATCCTGATACCAGATTCCCTGTCCATTTGCTGCAATCACCGGCAATACTTCCTCATAAAATTCCTCGCCGCTCTCTGGCAAATATGCACCAATCTCAATCGGAGATTCTTTTGTTCCACTGTCTTTGATCTGTAAAAACTGTCCTTCAAAAACAGATCCCCTGGCTAAAAGCACACGATCTCCTGGCTTCAGCGTCAAACGGTTAATGGCAAACAAAGTTGCAAATGCAGATGATTTGCTCAAACCATCATTTGTATCATTTCCGTCAATCTGACTGACATAATATGTTTTGAATGAGTTTGTCATATGCTTCCTCTCTCAATCTTTTCTCAATGATCTGCTCTACATCCTCAAATGTGAAATAATCTCCATGATAACGTCCAAAAAGATCATGATTATTTTCATAAAAATTCAGTCTTTCTTCCCGTGTAAAGGATGGACAAACACCCAGCTGTTTGATTTTTTCAGATGGCTGTACAAAATCCAGGCGAAATCTTGTCAGCTCATATTGAAGATACATCGGTGGCGTATAAAAACATGGCCCATAAAACAGTTCCCCTTTTTCCTGCTTATGCCTGTTCTCTTCATTTTTTTCTTTGCGGCGCTCTTCTAACGCTTCTAAGCTGTCGTCAAGAATCAGACCAAAGTTTTTTGCCAGCAAAAGCGCAGCCTTTGCCTTTTGCCAATCTTTTTCATACAGACAATACTTATTTTTCATTATTTTACTGCTCCTGCAATTCCATTTGCAAAGCTCTTCTGCAGACAAAGGAAAATAATCGCTGTCGGCAGTGTACAGATCAGTACACCTAACATAAGCATTCCGTAATCTACACTATAGCCACTCTTTAAATTTGCTACTAACATCGGCATTGTGACCTCATTTTTATCCTGAAGGATAATTGTTGGCCACAGATAATTGTTCCATGCATTCATAAATGTTACCGTCATAGCTGCACCATAGGTAGATTTCATAACAGGAATAAACATCGTAAAGAAAATCTTAATCTCGCTTAATCCCTCTAATCGTGCAGCCTCAATAATATCATGAGGGAAAGATCTTGCTGCCTGACGAAACATCATAATCAAAAATGGCGTCGAAATAGAAGGCAATGCCAGTGCAATCCAAGTATTTACAAGCTTCCATGATGCAAACAGCTTAAATAATGGAATCATAATAGCAACAAACGGAAGCATCATTGCAAGCAGAAGGATATTCATTAAAATATCCTTTCCCTTATCATGATAAATCTCAAAACCGTAACCTGCAATTGAGCAGACAAGAAGTGAGATTACCGTTATTACAATCGCATTTCTAAAAGAGTTAAACATTGCAAGACCTAAATTTTGTGTCTCAATCAATGTCCTATAATTTTCCAACAGATGAGTTCCAGGAATCAGTTTTCCTCTAACAATGTCGATGCTAGCGTTTGTCGCACCTGATATCATATAATATAGAGGAAACGCTGACAGAAAACTTGCAAGAACCAAAATCACATAGGATATTGTTGTTTTTACTTTAGTCACGTTTATCACCTACTTTCATCTGAATCGCTGACAGAATTGCCACGCTTACCAAAATAAATACCGAAATTGCTGCGGCATAATTAAATTTTGGTGTCTCTACAAAGGAAATATTATAAACATAATGTGCCAGTGTCATAGTCGATTTTCCTGGACCTCCGCCCGTCAGGTTCACTGACTCATCAAACAACTGCAATGTTCCTGATGTGGACATAATTGCAGTTAACAAAATGGTCGGCTTTAACAGTGGAATGGTGATACGTGTAAACTGCTTGAATGGACTTGCACCGTCAATGTAGCTTGCCTCATAGACTGAATAATCAATATTCTGCAATCCAGCAAGATAAAATACCATATTGTAGCCAGTCCATCGCCAAATCAATGCAATTACAATTACAAAACGTGCTGCCCATGCATCCTGGAACCAATTTACTGGTGTCAAACCAATCGCTGCAATAACATTGTTAACAAGACCATCCTGTGCAAACAAGGATTTGAAAATCATAGAATATGATACAAGTGATGTCGCACATGGAAGGAAAATCAATGTACGGAAAATACTTTTTCCTTTAATCTTTGGATTATTCAGAAGCTGAGCAAGACAAAGTGCCAAAATTAACATAATCGGCACTTGGATCAAAAAGTAAAATACAGTATTAAACAAGCATTGTTGGAATGTTTTATCCTTCAAGATTCTCTTATAATTTGCCAATCCTGCAAAAGTGCTTGCACCACCTGTACCCTTTTTTGAAAAAGAAAGCACAAATGCCTGCACCATCGGATAAAAGCAGAATATAAAAATGAGAAGTGCGGCTGGAATTAAGAAAAACCATCCTGTAAGATTATGTCTTTTTTCCAGGCTCATCTTTGTTTTTTGTCTTTTCACGTTAACCACGCCTTTCTATTTTGTAATTATTCAGAGCCATGCAAAAATGCTTTCTGTAGATGTCTGTATTAAAGCAGAAATTCAATTTTTATGGCAAATATGGTGATAAAAATATACCGGGAACGCACTGCATCCCCGGTACCAGAATTTCCTTAATTACTCGCTAATGTTAAACTCAACGGTATCCTGTGCATTCTGAATCTCTTCATCAATGTCAGCATCATTCTGAACCACATTTGTAACAGCATCCGTCAGTGCACTTCTGATATCAGAATAATATGCGCCATAATCAATTCCCGGAACCTGTCCTGCAAATTCAACGATATCCTTATATACAGCCTGTCCGCCGTAGAAATCAGAAGTCTCATTGTATACATCAGACTCTGCAGCTGGCAGATAACTTGCGATTGCACCTGCATTTACAAGCAGATCATCGTAAAGATCAACATCTGCGCCAAAAGTAGAGTTCAAGAAATCAAAAGCAAGTTCTGTATTCTTGCAGTTAGAAGATACTGCCCAGCTCGCACCGCCACAGTTTGCGTAGTTTGTTGCTCCCTCGATATCATCAAGTGCCGGCATATTTACGATCGCCCACTTACCAGACTGATCCTCTGCTGCCTGAATGGAAGACATGATCCAGCATCCCTGAATAACGCCTGCTGCTGTTCCCTTGTTCATGGAAGCGATATACTGATCCCAGTCAGTGTAGTCTACCATGATACCCTCGTCGATCAGTTGCTTATATACTTCAATTGCTGCCTTCAGTGCTTCGTTATCTACAAGTTTAACTTCTCCATCTACAATCGGAGATGCGCCTGCAGACTGCAGCATCTCAATTACGATCTCTGAACCGCCTGAGCTTGTCAGCATCGGAACATCATTTGCTTCTACTACCTTCTTTGCCAGCTCGATAAATTCAGACCATGTAGTATCCATGAAATCTTCTACCTTAAGTCCAGCCTTCTCTACCATATCAGAACGAATTGCCATGATGGTCGCACCATTATCAAACGGAACACCATAATTCTTTTCATCTACTGTAGAGTCTGCCAGCTTACCTGCTGAGAACTGTGAAAAATCAATTCCTGAATCTGTTAACTCAGTGAAAATCTCCGGATAATTAGTTACATTCTTATGGAAAGAATAATCCTGCATTAAAAAGATATCTGGCAGCGTATCATATGTACCAGCCTCTGCTGCTGTAATCAAGCTCTGCTCAATATCAGAGTAAACCTTCTCCTGAATGTCAAGCTTGAAATTCGGGTGATCCTTCTGGTATTCAGCCTCAGCCTGCTTCATTGCATATACGTTGAATGTAGGATCCCAACACCATACTGTTAATGTCTCCTCTTCATCCGCTGCGTAAACATTCTGTGCAATTCCCGTAGTTCCTGCAAGCGCATATGCAAACATAGCTGCTGCCGGAAGGACTGCTGTTAATTTCTTTCTCATAATAAATTCCTCCTTAAAAATTTGTTTTTCTGTTCTTGATGATCTTATTATAACTTTCCCATCTCCTTATTTCTACTTTTATATTGCTCTGTTTTGTTATTATCTTGCTATTTCAAGCGTTTTTTTGCGATTTCACGTCTATATTTTTCAGCATTTTATATTTTTTCTTAGGATAAAGCACTATTTTATCGTATATTTTAACAGTTTTTCCTTTTTACTTTATTGATATTGCTCAGCAATATTCTTTAAATTTATAACAATTTATTATAAACTTTTCTTTTTTTCTATGCTATCATAGCATTACGACGATTCTTTTTCACTGAAAGGAGATTTTATGGCAGATGAACGTTACGACATCTCAATTACAAAAGAATATTTAATCCGAAACAAGGCTAAGCTTCTTTATATTTCCTCCGCTACCTACAGCGGCGACTGGCTTAGCACACCTCATACGCACTATTGTTCTGAGCTTTTTTATGTTCTTGAAGGCATTGGACAGTTTCAGGTAGAAGACAAAATCTTCCCTGTTAAAGCAAATGACTTAATTATCATCAATCCAAATATTTCACACACTGAGCTTGGACTTCACTCCCATCCAATGAAATATATTGTACTTGGCATTGAAGGTCTGGAACTTTCCTCTGAAAATGATCATTCTAATTTTTGTATTGTTAATTTTAAAGAAATTAAGGATACGATGGTTTTCTATTTACAGATGATGCTAAAAGAAATTGAAACACGTGCACCTGGGCATGAAGCTATATGTCAGGATTTAATGGAAATTCTTATTGTTCTTTTTGGACGCCAGACAAATTTCTCAACAATTCTTACTCCAGCAAACAAGAAAGCTTCTCACCTATGTGATTCTGTACGCCGGTATCTCAACCAAAACTGTGAGGAAGATATCACACTAGAACAGCTGGCAAGATTTTCTCATGTCAACAAATATTATCTTGTTCATGCATTTACTAATGAATATGGCATTTCTCCAATCAATTATCTTATGCAGGCACGTGTCAAAAAAGCTGAAAAATTGCTGGCCACAACTGATTATTCTATGTCTGTAATTAGCAGTTCCTGTGGATTTGCTTCATCTGGCTATTTCTCACAGACATTTAAGAAAATTACAGGTCTTTCTCCGAGTGCATATCGAAAGAAAAGCAAATCAGAACACGAAGCAAATAATTAAAAATAAGGTGTCAAAAACAGACTTTAAACTGTTTTGACACCTTTTTCTTATTATATGGATTATATTTTATAGATCAGTTTTCACTCGCCAGTCTAAGCGGTTCCTGTCCTCTAAGTTCTATAACAGGTCCGCCTGTATGCTCCACGTAAGCGCGTGTAATACGTACACGGCCAATATTATCATCCTTTGGAATCTCATACATGATATCGAGCATAAAATCTTCAATAATGGCACGAAGCGCTCTGGCTCCCGTATCCTTTTTTAATGCCTTTGCAGCAATTGCCTCAAGTGCATCCGGCTCAAATATAAGATCTACTTCATCCATTGCAAGAAGCTCTCTGTACTGCTTTAAAAGTGCATTCTTTGGCTCACTCAAAATTCTTGTCAGCATCTTCTCATCAAGTGCATCCAATGTAAAGACAATCGGAAGACGTCCCAAAAACTCTGGAATCATACCAAAGTTTCTAAGGTCCTCTGTCTCAACATAGCGAAAAATATTCTTCTCATTATCATAGTGATCTTTAAGCTCTGCATTAAAGCCCATCGAAGATTTCTTTGCCAGACGCTCGCGAATGACCTGATCAAGATCTGGAAAAGCGCCGCCACAGATAAATAAAATATTAGTCGTATCTACCGTTACCATAGGCACCATCGCATTCTTGCTTGATGCACCAACAGGAACTTCTACCTCAGCACCTTCAAGAAGCTTTAACAGACCCTGCTGAACACTCTCACCATTTACATCACGATGATTTGTCTCTCTCTTTCTTGCAAGCTTATCAATCTCATCAATAAACACAATTCCCGTCTGTGCTTTCTCTACATCATTGTCTGCTGCTGCAAGAAGCTTACTGATAACACTCTCAATATCATCACCGATATATCCAGCTTCCGTAAGAGATGTTGCATCTGCAATAGCAAGCGGCACATCAAGAAGCTTCGCTAATGTCTTAACTAGATATGTTTTACCGCTTCCTGTTGGTCCAATCATAAGCATATTTGATTTTTCAATCTCAACATCCTTTTTTTGCTGAAGTGCTGCCACTCTCTTATAGTGATTATATACAGCGACAGACATAACCTTCTTTGCGTGCTCTTGGCCTACGACATATTCGTTTAAGCTTGCATGAATCTGATGCGG
Organism: Anthropogastromicrobium sp.; assembly: GCF_037349415.1. NCBI lineage: Bacteria > Bacillati > Bacillota > Clostridia > Lachnospirales > Lachnospiraceae > Anthropogastromicrobium > Anthropogastromicrobium sp. The sequence continues at coordinate 85,052 of NZ_JAXWCK010000044.1, read as the reverse complement.
AGACGGAATTGCCTTTAAGTCAATTGGCTTTACCTGATCATCTGGCTTCTTTTTCTTAATTTTTTGCTTCTCCGGCATTCCCATATTCATGCCGCTCATCATATTCATCAGATCATCTGGCATACCAGCAAATGGAAATCCCTCTGGGATTCCAAACATTTTCGGGAAATTACCACTGTTAACCTGATTAAATGCTTTTTGCATACAATCATTACATATAGTAATATCCGGAGAAATTGTGATCATCTTTCCTGCCTTGCTCTCTGGTCTGCGGCAGACATAGCAGACCTTCTCATATGCATCATGATCATCATTTCTATTGCTATTAGCATTGCTGCTATTATTATCCGCATTTATTACATTTGTATCATTATCATTTGCATTCTGATTTGCCATAACGAAAACTCCTCAATCTTTCTATTTTATTGACTGATCAGCAGCCAGCCTGCTGCACAAATAGATCCAGTCATTACCTATCGGTTTTTTCATATCCCTTGTAGTATACTTGATACACGAAAGAAAAACAAGATTTTTCGAAAAAAAGACTGGCAGATTTCTCCACCAGTCCCTAAAATTTTTATAAAGTGAGTTCAAATACATATTAAAAAGCTCACCCGCGCCTACCATGCGCAAAACCGCCCCTTAGGGCTTAATCGCTGCTTTGCAGCTGTTTTGCTTATGAAGCGGCGCTCCTTCCTAGCACAACATTCAGAAAAAACATGCAAGCATGTTTTATTCTGAACGACTGTGCTAGAATGAGCTGTTGTATCAAATCAGTTATCGATCAGCTTCTTTGTATCCTTCCAGCTCATCAGACTTCTTAACTCCTCGCCAACCTTCTCAACTGGATGCTCAGCCTGCATACGTCTCATAGCCAAGAAGTGTGGCATACCAACCTTACTCTCTAACAGCCATTCCTTAGCGAATGCTCCACTCTGGATATCAGCCAGAACCTTACGCATTGCGTTCTTAGTATCCTCAGTAATGATCTTCGGTCCAGTGATGTAATCACCATACTCAGCAGTATTGGAGATGGAGTATCTCATTCCAGCAAAACCAGACTCATTGATCAGATCAACGATCAGCTTCATCTCATGAATACACTCAAAGTAAGCTGACTCTGGCTCATAACCTGCCTCAACAAGTACCTCATAACCAGTCTTCATCAATGCACAAACACCACCGCAAAGAACTGCCTGCTCACCGAACAAGTCAGTCTCAGTCTCCTGACGGAATGTTGTCTCCAGAACACCTGCTCTTGCGCCGCCGATAGCCAATGCGTAAGCCAGTGCCAGATCATGTGCCTTACCAGTAGCATTCTGATGAACAGCGATCAGACACGGAACACCCTTGCCTTCCTGATAAGTAGAACGTACTGTGTGACCTGGTCCCTTCGGTGCGATCATTGTAACATCAACATCTGCCGGCGGAACGATCTGATTGAAATGGATTGCAAAGCCATGAGCGAACATTAACATCATACCTGGTCTTAAGTTCGGAGCTACACTCTCATTGTACATAGCTGCCTGCTTCTCATCATTAATCAGAATCATGACAATATCTGCTCTCTTAGTAGCCTCTGCCGCTGTATATACTTCAAATCCTTCTGCTTCTGCCTTTGCCCAAGACTTGGATCCCTTGTACAGACCAATAATGACATTGCATCCAGATTCCTTTGCGTTCTTTGCATGTGCATGTCCCTGGCTGCCATATCCGATAATTGCAATGGTCTTACCCTCCAGTAAAGACAGGTTGCAGTCCTTCTGATAATAAATTGTTGCCATAACTTTATCCTCCATATAGTGTTGTAGAGCAACTGCCCTACTAAATATGCAAAACAAGACTCTAAAATTAGAGAGTTGCAATGTCGCGTTTTAATATAACTATTGATATGTTTTAAAGCATTTCCATTAGGAAAGGCTATTTTCAGAACCTCTTGACAAACCTGTGATACCAGTTCTTGCTAACTCAAGTATCGTAAACTTCTCAAGAAGCTTTGTGCAAGCATCCAGCTTGCTTTCATTTCCGGTAAGCTCAATCATCATAGATTCTTCTCCGACATCTACGATCTTTGCACGGAAGATATCTGCAATCGCAATTACCTGCGCTCTTTCCTCCGGTTTTGCTGCTACCTTAATCAAAATCAATTCTCTACAGACAGACGCATCAGCAGGCAACATCTGAATCTTTGATACATCTACCAGCTTTGCGAGCTGCTTTTCAATCTGCTCAAGCACCTCTGGCTCACCCTCTGCCACAACTGTCATTCTGGAGTGACACTTATCCTGTGTCTCTCCAACCGTCAGGCTGTCAATGTTATAACCTCTGCGGCTGAATAATCCGGCAACGCGGCTCAGCACACCGGCTTCATTATCTACCAACAATGAAAAAACAACTTTATTACTCATGTAATCACCCTTGTATCCTTCCGATTCAACGCTTTCGCTGCAAACATCCCAAATATTTTTTTGGCTGCCTGCACGACTAATCATAACAATGTTTAGTTTCATTGTCAAGTGACAAATTTAATGTTGATCCGTGCGAATTTAATCTCTTTTGCCCTTTAATCTCATTTAATTTGATGTGCAATCGACTTTTATTGATTTTTTGTAACTTACTGCTACATGTGTAAAATCTTTTTTTAACTACAAATCACCGACAAATTTTATTCCATATTTTAACATTTTTGTCCAAAATGGAAAATGATTCAAAGCATATTCGCTTCAAATAGGTAAAAACTAAAACAAGATCCACCAGAAAGGACTACAATTATGGAAAAACTTTCAAAAAATATAGATATCAACATGAACTATCTTTCCAAGCTTCTTTGTATCAACAAAAGCTTTGATCTTATCACACGTGTCATTGAATTAAAAGGACACAAAGCTGCTATTTACTGCATTGATGGCTTTGTCAAAAGCGACACACTTGAAAAGCTTTTGGAATTTATGTTTAAAAAAACAGACTCCTTCAAACAGCCTGAAGATTTTCCAACGGATGCATCTTCTTTTTTGACCCTCTTGCTTCCCTACTGTGAAATCAAACTGGAAGCAAACTTTGCGCCTGCCGTCACCTCGCTATTAAAGGGAATGAGCCTTCTTATTATAGATGGCTATGATCAGCTTTTTATAATAGACTGCCGTAGCTACCCTGCACGAAGCATATCTGAACCAGACAAAGATAAAACCATGCGCGGCTCTCGCGACGGTTTTGTTGAAACACTTGTATGTAATACTGCCTTGATACGGCGGCGAATCCGCGATCCGAAGCTAATCATGGAAATGCAGCAGGCTGGAACACGCTCCAAAACAGATATCTGCTTATGCTATTTAGACGATCTTGTTGATAAAAAGCTTTTATCATCTATACGGAAACGGATTCAAAATATCACTGTACAATCACTTACTATGAACCAGGAAAGTTTAGCTGAATGTATTTTTCCATACAAATGGTTTAATCCATTTCCCAAATTTAAATTTACAGAACGCCCTGACGCTGCATGCGCTGCCGTATTTGAGGGCAATCTGATAATACTTGTTGATAACTCTCCAAGTGCCATGATTCTTCCTTCTTCTTTGTTTGATATTGTTGAGGAAGCAGACGATTATTATTTTCCTCCGCTCACCGGCACCTACCTTCGTCTAACAAGAGCTCTGATTGCACTCATGACATATTTTGTTCCCGTTTTGTATCTGCTTTCTACAATGCACCCAACAATGCTTCCTGATTGGTTATCATTCATTGCTATAAAAGATAATATCAATGTTCCCATCATTTTACAGCTTCTTATTTTAGAGCTGGCACTTGATGGTCTTCGTCTTGCAGCTGTAAACACACCAAATATGCTGTCCACACCTCTTAGCATCACAGCTGGTATTGTCTTAGGTGAGTTTTCAGTTAAATCTGGCTGGTTCAATTCGGAATCTATGGTCTATATGGCATTTATTTTTGTAGCCAATTATACACAATCAAGCTACGAATTTGGTTATGCACTCAAATTTATGAGAATACTGACTCTTATTTTAACTGCTATTTTTGACTTCTGGGGCTTTGCAGCAGGTGTTATTTTATTTATCAGCTCTATGATCTGCAACAAGACGATAAGCGGCTATCCTTATCTGTATCCAGTCATTCCATTCTCATGGAAGGCACTTTCAAGGCGATTTTTCCGGTCACGGCTTACAGACGTTGAATCTAAATAAATGACCACTGTTTTCAGGAATCTCTTGTCTTTTTCTGTCTACTCATGGTATACTGACTGCAGTTTGTGAGCGCAGACAGATTCCTATGGTATCTGCTGCAGAAAGGTTAAAGGTATTCCATGATTAAAATAAAAGAATTTACTGAATTGACAGAAAAGGATAAAGCTTCCATCCGTGAGCTTATTGATGACTGTATCCGCTATGAGCAGCTTGAACTTGCCGTACCAGATTTGAATGAAGAAGACGGCACTGCATATTTATATTATCAGTCTTCAAAAAATCCAAAGCTCATCAGTGTACTTTTTTGCTATGATCTTGAGGATTATCTCGAGGTTAGCGCCTTCACAAGTCCTGCTCATCGCTGCCAGGGTGCTTTCACAAGTCTGTTCCAGAAGCTTATGGAAGGATACGAGGAAACTCCAGTATGCTTCTATCCAGATGGAAACAGCTATGATGCGCTGATGACAATGGAAGTATTAGATTGTGAATATAGTGGAACAGAGCATTTGATGAGGTTAGAGAAAAGACCTGAGGTGGCTGGGGATGCTGCAATTGCAGAAAATAATGCCACCGTTACTCTTTATCCGGCAACAAAAGATGACTTACTTGCACTTGTCGCAGTTCACAGTGCCGCCTTCGATATGGAAAAAGAAGATTCCATCGCATTCTTAGAGCAGTCATTTGATACTGGAGAAACCATCTGGTGCATTGCTACAGGCGGTACAATTGTCGGCCTTGTATTAACCTCAATCCAGCCAGACCAGACAAATCTCTATGGACTTGCAATTCATCCGGAGTATCAGGGAAAAGGCTATGGTCGCGATGCAGTAAACGTGCTTTTACAAAAGCCAGCGATCACCTTTCCAGTTACACTACATGTGACAGAGGAAAATGAAGCGGCATTTAAGATTTATAAAGGGATGGGATTTGTTACTACACAAGAATTGATGGAGTATTGGTACTAACTAATGTAAGGCAACAAAAATCACACGACAAAAATGCCGCTGGTCATATGACTCGCGGCATTTTTTTCACTTTTTTCTTGTCTTATTCAATGCTTTCCTTGCCTTTGCAATTGCCTTCATATCTGCACTTTTTCTGCTTTCGACATGAAGTGAACGATACAGTTCAAAACGCTCTTTTGATAATTGACCATTCTCCAATGCCTGCCTTACTGCACAGCGCGGCTCGTTTGTGTGTGTACAATCACGAAAACGACACTGCGCCGCCAGTTCTGCAATATCTTCAAATGTATCATCAATTCCTTCGTCTACATCACAAAGTCCAATCTCTCTCATACCTGGTGTGTCAATCACAATTACACCACTTGGTAACTCAATCATTTCTCGATATGTTGTTGTATGGCGTCCTTTCGCATCTTTTTCGCGAATCTCACCTGTTTTCATAATCTCTGTTCCTGCTAATGCATTGACAAGTGTTGATTTTCCAACACCTGAGGATCCTAGAAGTGCAATTGTTTTTCCTGGCTGCAGATACACCTGTAATTTATCCATCCCATCACCTGTCAAAGCACTGACCGCATGAACTTTTATCTGTGGAAGCATTTCTTTAAGCTGTTCTTTCAATTTTTCCACATCTGGACATAAATCCACTTTAGTCAAAATTACTATCGGCTGTACGCCCTCCTGCAACACAGTCGCTGCATAGCGCACTGCTCGATTAAGATTAAAATTGTCATTCAACGACATGACAAGAAAGGCATAGTCAATATTTGCTGCCATTGGCTGTTCTTTCATACTTTTTGCCGTATCTGGACGCGTCAGAAAATTTTTTCGTTCACAGATCTCTATAATTTTTGAATCACCTTTTGGATTGTAACGAAAAGTCACATAATCTCCAACTACTGGGAACATGGTTTCTTCCTTATAAAATTTTCCACTTAATTTTGCCGGAATCTCCTTTTCCAAATATCGAATCAGGTAACTATTTTTCTGTACTTCGCTGATACGCCCTAAGCGTTCTGTGTGTAACCACTGTTCATCAAATACGTCCAGCTCTTTTCTGCCTTCGCCTGTCTGATGGTATTCTTCTTTTCTTTCTTTCAATTCTAATCTCTCCTGTCTTTATGCCAGAAATCAATTGATCTCTGTTTTTAACAAGATTATAAAAATTCAACTTGTATATGTCAATATTACAGGTGTCCCGAGAATTTTTCCATCCATTCTTGCTCTAATGCCCTCACGGGCTATTACCACATCACCTGATACTCTCCAAATCCAAAGCTGCTGTTTTTTCCAATATGAAGCAATTCTCCTGCAAACAGCAGTTTCATTGTATCTTCATTTGCACCATCAAACCAAACTTTTCCTTTGATTCCACGAAGTGTCATTGCACTGTCTCTTCTATTTGAATAGCGATTGACTCCTTCTAATCTTGACTGCTGACGCGTAGTAACAGCTGTCTCTGGCGTTTCATCCCAAAATATTTCTGCTTCGATACCTTCAAAGCAGTCCAGCATATAAAGGCGGCGGCGAATGGACGCGATGATTGGATCCATTTGAAGATCACGAATAAATTCTCCTTGATATTTTACTGTGAATGGTGTGTGAAATGCCAGCATCCCTGAATAACAAGCGTCACTTACCTTAGACAAACTTCCTTGTTGTTCTTTTTGCAGCTGTGATTCCTTTATCTGTACTTTTTTTAGCTGTCTCATTCGGTAATCAATATATTCTCCTAGCGTGGAAATTTGATAGTTTCCCATTTGAATGCTGTTATTTACAAGAATATCCTGCCAATACTGATTTTTAACAGAAACAATAATAAAATGTGCCTGATGCTTGCCAAGACCTGATACTCCGAGCATACTGATTGCCTGAAGATATTGATTAAAGTAAACAATATTCTTTCCGAAAAGAATTAACTGAAAGCTTAACTGATCTCCCTGATAAAACTCTTCCTTATAATTATCACATTCAAGCACATAGCCTACGCTCTCGCCCATTGTCACAAAAGATGGCTTCTTTTCATATTTAGAATACATGATGCGCTGCACGATACATTCATCTAAAAAATCACATTTTTCACATTCGCGCCCACGCACGCAATTAGCACGCAGCAGCATTTCTCCGATTCCACCGCGAATAGTAGATACCTTCTGTTTAGGCAACATGGTATCCTCTGTAAATTGTACTACAAATGTAAGCTTTGTATAGCGAATGTCCTGTGACTTTATTAACAGCTGACTCATGCTGCACCTCCTTCTTCATTTTCACTACAAAGCCTCTTCTGCAAATATACTTGTATTGGCTTTGATTTTAATATCTGCTTAATCGAACAAACGATAAAACTCATCCTTATATCCAGCCATGTGATCCCACACTGCAGGACTAAGCATCTTCTTCTCTGCCATTTCCTCAAGCTGTGGAAGTGTTACCTTGATAACATCCTCTGTCTCTCCCTCTTCAAGATGAACCTCATCAAGTGCCACATCTTTAAAAACGGCATAATTATCGCCAAGGAACTGACCAATATGATTATCTCCAAGCTCAATCAGCTCATCTTCTTCAATCTGAATGCCTGTTTCTTCCTTAAGCTCACGCACAATGGCATGTCTGCTTGTCTCTCCTGAAATCATATGACCGCCTGTGTTCTCCCACTTGCCAGGTGCATAACGTTTTTGACTGCTACGCTTTGTGAGCAAAATCTTTTTTTCGCTGTCAATTACCCAGATACCAACACAGTACAGGCAATATCCATACGGAACATTCTCGCCTGCCTGAATGGTCTTTCCTGTTTTTCTGCCCTGCTGATCATATAAGTCCCATTTTTCCTGTTTTGCCTGCATAGTGTTTTCCTCTCTTCCTCTTTACTTCTACTATTTTCCAATTAAGTCTACTAGGAGTTGCCCACTTTGTCAATATATGATATGATAATACAAAAATAGCAGGTTCATTTAACATTACAGTTCACGGCAAAGCCCCATGAACAGTAACTCATTACACAGGAGGCATTATTATGAATTTTTCTTTATCAACAGAAAACGTTTCTGCATGGCGTGAGGGCCATGTTATGAATGATATCGTATTTAACCTTGGATGCTGCTGTCCGGGACAGGGCACTGAGGAGGTCTTTTCTTATATTGAAGTGATATATAAGGATGGAAACCGCCATTATTTCTATGAAAATCAAACCGGCTTTGACCGCTTTGAAAAAGATTTCTACGACAAGCGTTTTACCTCGTTCCATGAGTTCTGGACAACAGAAGAAGCCGCCGAGGAGAAGCGTGATCTTTTCTCGTTTCGCTACTATGTGCGCCGCTCTGAAGATGCCTATACGCATCTTACCACTTCTGAGATGGATGAATTAAAGATAAAGCTTCCGGCTTCCTGTAAGAAGCCAGATCGCATCACACAATTTCATCACTATGATCGCTCGGTCAACTATCACGAAGACTCAGAAAGCTAAACTTGAAATATCGGAGGCACGCAAAACACCTTACAAAACAGCAAAACATCCAGACACTCGCGTTCTCTTTCGAAGCAATGTCTGGATATTTTTATGTTTTTTGATACAAAAGTTTACTCTACTGTCACCAGTTCATACTCTCTGCTTCCAAAGCCAAGCTCTGCAGCTGCCTCAATCGTATGAACTTCGTGTCTATCATTGCACTCTCACGATCCGCTAGACTTGTAGTGGTGCACGCCAACGCGCCACAGCGCATAACACGGGATTAAAAAAATAACAGCAAATAGTGGCATCACCATGTTCCAAAGAGAAGTGGTTCTTCCTAGCAAATATAAGAGCGGATAATATTGAATCAACGCATACGGAACAACGAGTGTACAAAATTGAAGCATACCCTTCCCATAAATACCAATTGGATATTTGCCGTACTCTCTTGCTCCGTCTGTTAGTATGTTCATGAACTCAAGACCATCAAGTGTAAAGAAGCAAAGCGCTGCATAAACCATAAATAATCCCGAAAATACAGCGGCTCCGCCGATCAGCATAAAAATAACTGTTAACACGCGCGTCAGATTCCAGTCGATCTGTACAGTCATGACGCCATAAATAAACAAGATAATTGCTTGAAAGCTTCTTCCGATTCTTGATAATTCAAATTTGCTTCCTAATACCTGCAAAATTTCGTTGCGTGGTCTTACAAGGACTCGATCAAACTCGGCATGGCGCACCATTCCAGAAAATGAGTCAAAGCCTCTTGCAAACATTTCTGCCAATGAAAACTCAACCAAAACAAGTGCATAGCAAATCAATACTTCACTATAGGTAAAACCTTTCACCTCGTGGAATCGCTGAAACATGAATGTAATTCCCATAAACACGTTAAATGAAAACAAAAACTGGCCAAGTGTCGTCAAAAAGAAGGAAGTCTTATACTGCATTGCACTTCGAATATGAATACTGATATAGTGCAAATACAGACGAACTGCTGAAATCCTTGCATTCTCAGCTTTCATGTTGCCTCTACTTCTTTTTCTGTGCCTTTTTTCATTTTGATTTCCATTATGATTTCTATTTTTGTTTCTTTCGATTCTTCTATTCATTCTTTCCATGGCTCACCCTCCCTGCACAACTAGCTTTTTTTCAGCAAATTTAGCAAATCGCCATCCAGCTCCAACAAGCACAATGAGCCAAAATATTTGAAGAAAAATTGCCTCTGCCATGGCTCGACCTGATAAATCGCCTGAATAAATTCGAAATGGCACATTCTGCATAGCAGCAAACGGAAGCACCTTTAACACACGCTGTACCACCTCTGGCATAAATGGAAGCGGCACAATTTGCCCCGATAAAAGCTCACAGGCAGACGCGTAAAAAATGCGAATTCCTTGGGCTGAAATCGTAAAGCAACAGCTGGTATAAATAATCACGCCAATTGCAACTGTTACTAGTGTTCCAAGTATCATTGTCAGTAAAAATAAGAAAAGCGTCATTGGATCCTGTGGAAGCATCAATCGATATGGCTTTGGCAAAAATAGAGCCACAACTAAAATTGGCGCACAGCGAAGCAATGCCTTTGACACACGGTTCGCGACACTTCTTGCAAACCACATGGAATAAATATGGACAGGGCGGCACATCTCATACGCAATATTCCCGTCCATAATAGATGAAAAAATCTCAGGTTCCATCATCCATGCCATGAACAATGCCAAAAATGCCTGTTGCAGCCAAATATAGCTGGCGACAGCTTCAAATCTCATTGGAAAGGCAGACGCATCTGCCTGATAAAATGCTCTAAAGACAAGAAGTTCCATAAATCCCCATGTAAACTGGGTGACGACTCCAGCTGCTGCAGCCGCGCGATATTGTAATCCCATCAAAAAGCGCATGCGAAAAAAAGAGAGATACTTTTTCATTTGACTTATCTCCCTTCATTCTCGTCAAAGCTTCGATATAGCTTTACAACGGCCTCGTCCATGGATGCGGCATCTTGCTTTAGTTCTTCCGGGCTTCCATCCATCAAAATGCGCCCTTTTCCAATCAGCAAAATGCGATTTGTCAATGCCTCAATATCTTGCATATCATGGGTTGTCAAAATGACAGTCGTCTTGTGGTCTTGATTTAATTGCTTAATAAAATCGCGCACTGCAAGCTTAGACACAGCATCCAGTCCAATCGTCGGTTCATCTAAGAAAAGAATGCTTGGACTGTGAAGTAGCGATGCAGCAATCTCACAGCGCATTCGCTGTCCAAGTGAGAGCTGTCTTGCTGGTGTTTTTAATAATTCTGATAAATTTAGAAGTTCTGTCAGTTCTTCGAGATTATTTTTATACATTGCCTGTGAAATGGAATAAATATCCCTCAAAAGTTCAAATGAGTCAATTACCGGCACATCCCACCAAAGCTGACTTCGCTGCCCAAACACAACTCCGATATCCTTTACATAGGAAATGCGATCCTTCCATGGAATTTTTCCGTTGACAACACAAGTTCCCTCATCCGGCGTTAAAATGCCACTTAGTACCTTAATTGTTGAACTCTTGCCAGCTCCATTTTTACCAATGTATCCAACCATTTCTCCGTCACCAATCTGAAAACTAATGTGATCAAGTGCGTGAATTTCTTCGTATTCACGCCGAAATAAGCTGCGGCAGGCTTCTCTCATGCCTGCTTTTCTCTTTGCGACCTTATAGGTCTTACATAAATTTTGTACTGTAATCATCGTACTTCCTCCTGGTAGTCATACAACTTATCACGGTTCTCACATATGTGTGAACTGTATCTTGCCAAGTAGGTCTGCCTTTTATGGATTTTGCCATAAAATACCTATCTGATCCGGTTTGTCCCACCTTCGGGCCCGTCCGTTCTAGGGTTTGTCCGTTCTCGTACATGCTGTACATTCTTTTGCAAAAGGACTTTTACTATAGCGTATTTTCAGGCATATGTCAAGAACTTATTCTTCACATTCTGCAAATCTCAGCTTTTAATTCTTCTGGTGAATTAATCTCATACGGATGGCGTTTTAATCGGATTGTCGAATGAAGACACGCACCTGTCTCCTTTTTTGTAATGGTCTGCCCACAAAATGCCGCCCAAGCTTCCTCTTTAGGCACACCATAGCGCTGCAATGCAAAAACTTCCTCATATTCGTAAGCTAACAGCTTTGGATCAGAATAAAAATCAGTGCCGCATGTCATGCGAACACCTTCTTTTACACAATATTCTACTGCTTTTTGATGTGCTATAACAGCCGGACGCGCATGCTCTGCAAAAAATGATGCGACCTTCAGTGGATTATCATTAGCGGCAAGCAGCTGATAAATTGCTGCTGTCGGGACATAGAGTATGTTTTTTGATGATAATTCATATGCCTGTCTTTGATTCATGTAAATACCATGCTCGACTGAATCCACACCTGCCTCAATGCACCAGTCTAGGCTGTCTCCGCCCCATGTATGAACCATGACAAGTTTTCCAGCTGCATGATAGTCTTGTACCAGCTTGAAAAATATTTCTTTTTTCATTGTTGGAATCAGTACTTTCTCTGGTGGTGCACCGACACCGCCTGTTGCAAAAATCTTTACCCACAGACTGTTTCGTTTTTTTATACAATTCTGAAAAGCACTGTCTTTAGCATTTTCACCATTCACCATTCCAGAGCATTCGACAACAGAAAGCGCATTTTCTTTAGTGCTTTGTTTCCATGCATCTGCCTTGATGCACTCTAGCCCGCCTGCATCGCGAACTATACGAAAACCCATAGCAACAAGTTCATTAAGGCAGCGCTTAATGCGTCCTTCTACATCCAAGCTACTTCTCTTTTCCTGATCATCATGATCAAAATCAGTCCATCCTGCATGGAGGTGGAAATCTACAAAACCTGGAATTTCATATTGTATCTGACTGATGCCTGTTAACACTTTTGAATCGGTCACATCTGTTTGTGCTTTTAATTTGTTTGAATTATCTGCCTGATCTACATAAATTTCTTTTATCCAATCTGCTCTCTTTTCCATGGTTTCTTCTGTTTCCTCTCATTGACTTTTCTCTCATCTTTCACGGTCCACTTCTTCACTCCAAATACGGCAGAGTTGGCACACTGTCAAGTAGAAGTTTTCCATACTCTGTTTTAGGATTCGCAAAAAAAGCTTTCTTTTCTCCTGTCTCTTCAATTTTTCCATCCTTCATGACAGCCACCTCATCACAGATATCATAAATAACACCCATATCATGCGAGATGAAAAGAATTGTCAGCCCCATCTCCCGTTTAAGTTCTTTGATTAACTGCAGCATACGAAGCTGCACTGAAACATCTAAAGCACTAGTTGGCTCATCTGCAATCAAAAATTTTGGTGAAACACAGAGCGCTCTTGCAAGTGCAATTCGCTGCTTTTGTCCGCCGGAAAAAGATGATGGAAAACGTGAAAGTGTATCTTCTGGAAGTTCCATGCGCTGTACCCATTCCTGACATTTTTCCTTTACATGCGCCCTGTCTGTAACTTTATGAAACAGCATTGCATCAGAAAGTATTTTTTCTATTGTGTGCTTTGGATTTAATGAGCCTTCTGGATTTTGAAATACCATTTGAATTTGTTTACACTGCTGCTTGCGATGCAGATGATTTTTCTTGCTATAAAGCATTTCTCCATCAAATACAACTTCTCCCGTATCAGCCTGCAAAAGCCCAGTGATAACCTTTGCCAGTGTTGACTTTCCTGAACCTGATTCTCCAACAAGACCAAGTACTGTATTTTTTTTAATATCAAGACTGACATTATTTAATGCAGGGTATTCTTTGTATGATGCCTGAATGTTTCTAATTTCTAAAAGTACATCACTTTTTTGCATTTTGCTGCCGCTCCTTCTTAATGATATGTTATTATGTTGGGGTCATCTATGTGGAATACGCAAAATTGCTGACAAAAGCATTTTCGTATACTCATCCTTAGGCGTTAATAAAATCTCCTTTGTTGCAGCTCTTTCCACAATTTTTCCATGATGCATCACAGCAAGATGACTGCATATGCCTGCTGCCACTGCCAAATTGTGAGTGACGAACAATATGGCAAAATTCATCTCTTTTTGCAGCGACAAGATCAAATCAAGTGTCTGCTTTTGAACAGTAACATCAAGCGCCGTGGTCGGTTCATCACATAAAAGCACATCTGGGTTACAGGCAAGTGCCATGGCAATCAAAATTCTCTGACATTGTCCACCGGAAAGCTCTGATGGAAGGCGATCCTTTTTAGAAAGCTCTTTCGGTAAGCCAAGGCGCTCAATTAGCTCATTAGCGCGGCATACTGCTTCTTTTTTGCTCACATTTTGCCTTATCATAACAACCTCAATGAGCTGTGCAAAAACAGGACATAGCAGATCGAGTGCACTCATCGGATTTTGAAAAATCATTGCCACATTTCCGTTAATCTTTTTTTCTTCATAGCTCTCTGAAAGATTTTTAGGAAGCAGTCCTATCAGGCTTTTTAATGTAAGTGTCTTTCCTGAACCTGATTCTCCAACTAGGCCAAGCGTCTCTCCTCGCTTTAACTGCAAAGAAAGATGATCGACAAGAAGTCGGCCATCTTTTCCAGTCACTATTAAATTTTTTACTGATACAATCGGTTCTACTGCTTTTAAATCTGATGCTATGGATTTCACTGTTTCAACTGAATCAGTCTGCTTTTCCATAAAATTCTTACATCCTTTCTTTTTCTTAACGAAAACGATCTGCAAGCCCATCTCCTATAAATGAGAGCGCCACTCCTGTATATACGACAAACATACCAGGCAAAACTGAAAGCCACCAGGCACTTGTCATAAAGGTTTGTCCCTCTGAGATCATGGTACCCCAATCTGGTGTGGGTGGTGAAATTCCAATGCCCAAGTATCCAAGCGTTACAATAATGACAAGAAGTCCAACCATATCTGTCATTAAAAGGACAATTGCCTGCGGAATAATATTGGGGAGCAGTTCACAAAATAAAATTCTGATATCAGAGTATCCAAGAATCTTTGCTGCTGCAATCCACTCTGAATTTTTAAGTGCTGCACTTTGTCCTCGTGCTACCTTGCAGTAAATAAGCCATCCAACTAACAAATATGTGATAAAGATACCGTGCGAACCTGCACCAGATGCAAATGCGATCACAATGACAAGCAAATAAAATGGAAATGCGATAAATGTATCTGATGCCATTCCTACCAGCCAGTCAATCGCACCGCCAAAATATCCTGCTGCCATTCCAAGAGAAATACCTATTATAAATGGTGCTATCTCAGCCATAACCATAATCCATAGATCAGTTCGCGCAGCATACAGCGTTCTTGTGAATAAATCACGCCCTAATTGATCTGTTCCAAACAAGTGCTTTGCCCCAGGTGCCTTAAGAAACTCTGCAAGATTTTGTTCCAGTGGATCATATGGGCAGATCACAGGCGCCAGTATAGCTAAAACTACCAGTAGACCCATCATAAAAAGACCGATCCACAATGTCGGCGCATGTGTTTTTTTTATTTTTTTTATTTTTGCCTGTTTCATAACAATATGCGCCTTTGTCCTTTCATTTTACTTAATATGTTATACTGTCGCAATTTTTACACTTTTGCCATTCGCGGATCAATCTTCTTTGCAATCAAATCAACAATCAAGCTAATAATGATAACAAAAAATGCGCAGTACAGAGTGATTCCCTCTACAAGTGGAAAATCACGATTGGATATTGCCTCAAATAATAGCTTTCCAATTCCTTTTACAGCAAATACCTGCTCAACCACAAGTGTTCCTCCTATTAAATAAGACAAATTGACAGAAAGCAGCATCAATGTTGGCACTACTGCATTATGAAGCACATGTTTCCATAAAATTACACGTCTTGGAAGCTTTGCTGCACAAAGCGTAAGCACAAAATCTGCATCAAGTGTTTCTATCAATTGCTCTCTAAGTGAACGCACAAGCGGCGGAATCTGCCCAAATGATACAGTTATTGATGGCAAAATCAAACTATAAATCATGCCTGCTGTCCCTTTTTTCAGACCGCCAACTGGAAACCACTTCAAATTGACAGAAAAAATAAGAATCAAAATTAGTCCGATCCAAAAAACAGGCATACCATGCGCAATAATAGGAATAATCCTAATTAAATGGTCTGCAATGCCATCTTTATGTGTGGCTGCCGTAAATGAAAGAAGCAGTGATATAACAATTGAAATAGTCATTGACATGACAACAAGCAAAAGTGTCACTGGTGCATACTGTAAAATCAGACTGCGGCACGATACGCCATATTTAATTGAATTGCCCGTATCTGCATGTAAAAATACATTTTGCAGAAAAATGAGAAACTGCTGCCCAAGTGAATCATTTAAATGCAGCTGCTCTCTTAATTGGTTTACTGCCTCATCTGTCGCATGTTCTCCAAGAACCATAACAACTGGATCTCCTGGCACGAGACGAATCAGTAAAAAAACTGCTGCTGTAACAAGCGCAATGACAAGAGCTGCCCTAATAAGCGCTCTTGTCATCGTTTTATAACTATTATTCTTCAAAATAAACATCCTCAAAGTGGACACTTCCATTCGGCAATACAGTAAAGCCCTCTACATTATCTCTTAGTCCAACTACGTTCTCTGAATTATACAGCGGAATATACGGAACTTCATCTGCTAAAATCTGCTGCAGCTCTTCGTAAACTGCGGCACGTTCATCTCCGTCTGGTGTCACTTGTCCTTTTCTCATCAAATCTGCTGCTGTCTCATTGTTATAAGAAGTCCAGTAGCACTTGCTCCATCCATCTGGATCGACCTGAAATGCAAAAATAGAGTTTGCATCCGGATAATCAGCTGTTGCACTGTTGATCATCATAGAGAAATTTAAATCGCGGAAATCTGAACGGAATGTAGAAATTTCCTGTGCATTAATTTCAATATTGATTCCAATCTGTGCACCTGCTGCCTGAATGATCTGTGCCTCCTGAAGACGTGTATTATTTCCAGATGCGATGCTGATCGTAGTGTCAAAGCCATCAGGATATGCAGACTGTGCCAATTCTTCTTTTGCAGCGTCAATATCATACGAAAGCGCATTTACCGTATCATTTGTCTGATACAAAAGCGCACGCGGAAGAACAGTGTTTGCTATCTCTGCATAGCCAAAGGTTAATGCCTTTGTCAGTGACTCTCTGTCAATTGCCATTGCAAGTGCACGGCGTACATGCTCATCACTGAAGTGCTCATCAAGCGTATTAAAGAACAGCTCTTCTACATTGTAGCTAAAGCTGGTTGCTGTCTTCGTATCAGCATTTCCATCTACATTTGATGCATTGCTAAGTGACAAATCCTCAATTCCGTCAATCTCACCTGCAAGCAGCTGATTAAGTGCCTGATTGTCATCATCTACTACTTTATATACCAGCTCATCAATATATGGCTTTCCTTCCTGCCAGTAATATTCATTCTTTACAAAAGTCAAATCTCCAGATGGATCCCACTCGGATACGGCAAATGGACCTGTACCAACTGGATTCTTGAAAAACTCCTCCTCAGTCTTTCCACCAAAATCCTTTGGAATAATTCCATTTGAGAAATTGGCAAGCTCTGAAAGAAATGGTGTGTAAGCTGTTCCCAGTGTAATCTCTACTGTCTTTTCATCCACTGCCTCAACAGATTTTACATCTGCCTCAATTGGAAGTGAACCTCCAACTTCAAGATGGCGCTCAATGGAAAACTTAACATCCTCTGCTGTCACATCTGTGCCATCGCTAAACTTTAAACCATCACGAAGCGTAAAGGTATATACAAGACCATCATCACTGATCTTATGATCTTCTGCCAGCCAGTCAATAATATTTCCATCGTTATCAAAAGTCACAAGTGACTCAAACACCTTATCAATTGCAAAGGCATTATTTTCTGTAATTTCCTGATGAAGATCGAAAGAGGTCGTAGAATCAGATCTGGCATAAGTGAAAGTTCCACCAGATGTTGACTCCTCGCCTGCTAAAGCCAATGTACTAGCTCCAAGACTGAAAACGGCTGCCGCCGCTACTGCTGTAAGAATGTGATGTTTTCTCATAATCGTACCATGCCCTTCCATTCCCCGAAACAGACTTTTTTCTCGCCCATCAACAGGGAAACTTTATTTTGCAGTTACAGTTCACGCATCATGCTAGATGCGGATACTTGCAAACCCTCATAACAGCTTAACTGCTTGAGTTCTATCATACCATGTTATTTTTTTCTGTCAACAAAATCAGAAAAGGATTTTTCCTATATTTTGCTATAGGATGTTCTTATATCGAGTTGCATTTATTTTTCTTTTTTCTTTACGTCCTCTTAGTTTTGTGTTACACTGCAACATAAGAAGGCGAGAGCAAACATGATATTAGCAGGAGGTTTTTTCAATGCAGGAAAACATTGTCATACTTGGAACTGGTTTTATAGCAGGCTATTTAAACAGGGGACTTCATTATCTTTTTTCAGAATTAAGACAACCAATGGTAGGAAATGTGTGTGCCATCGGAAAACATCCAGAAAAATTGGCTTCGCGTACTAATATATTAAAGGACTGTGTGCTTTGTACAGATCCAATTGACTCTGTATTATTCAAGTTCCATCCTACAATTCTCATAGTCGCGGTGCCGCCGACTGTCGCTGTCGATATCGCAAAAACCATACTTCTTCCCTATTATAATACGCTTCGTGCCGCCTCACAGCCACTGCCAGATTTGTATTCATTTACTCCAACACCAGATGAAAACTGGTATGCGAATCTTCTCGGAAACGACGTTTCTATCGTTAAAATTCTTCCAAATATTTTTACTGACGTTCATGGAATTGATATCACAAGTGTCGGCATCAATACCATATCCCCAACACCTGCTTTTAAGCACTCTAACCGCCGTGTACTGCTTGACATTCTGCTTACCCCTTATGGAAAAACAGTTTCTTTATCTGCATCTCAGGCACTGATCTTTCTTGCTGGAAAAATCACAAGCCATGTCTGCTGTGAAGCCTGCTTTTGCATTCACGAAGCCGCACAAAAGGCTGGTCTTTCAGTTACGCTAAATGATATTGGAAAAGCATTTCAGTATGCCCAGAGATCATTTACGAAATTTTTCGATGATCCAGTTCCATCTCTTCGCCGTAATGATCTTCTGCCGTCTGCATTGTTAGAATTTATGCAGCATTTTTCTGATACCTGGTTTGGTGGTCTTCACGATTTTACAACCTCAATGCCTGTCTGTGTATCTGATGAGGAAGCACTGTCTCTTGATGTCTACTCATACGCACTCAACACGATTGCCATCGCAGTAAAAACAAAAGAGGAGTTGAAACAAGATACAAAAAATGCCGCCACAAAGGGTGGCATACTCGAACGAGGAGTTGAATACTTTTATGAAGTTATCGAAAGTGAGCTTGGCAATCAGGCATTTTCTGCCGCTTGTGATCATCCGATTTCTTCTGGCTACTGGGAA
Source organism: Anthropogastromicrobium sp. (assembly GCF_037349415.1). NCBI lineage: Bacteria > Bacillati > Bacillota > Clostridia > Lachnospirales > Lachnospiraceae > Anthropogastromicrobium > Anthropogastromicrobium sp. Next base: position 65,953 of record NZ_JAXWCK010000044.1, on the reverse strand, counting down.
ACACTTCGCAGTCAGGTATGCAGCCTAAGCCGAGAAGCCTATGAGCGCAGTCTGCATCTTACATCACATTAACCATGCCATTTAGTTTACTGTGTTTTTGTTGCCTGCGCTTTCGTTGTCTTTGGCTTCCATCTAGGATAAATCATCCATGATGCAATTCCTATTACAGCAAGCGCACGCAGCGCCCAAAGCAGATACTGTCCCACCGAATAATATGTATTTTGCTCATATGGTGATAACGATACACTTATAAGTACATGATGCAGCAAAAATATCTCATATGAATACTTTGAAAGCACACCGACAAGTTTTTTCAGAATCACGCACGGCAAATTTTTTATCCGATCCAGCGCATTTCCTGCTGCCATAAAAATCAGATACCACAAAATGCCTTCGACTGCAAATAAATACCACGTTACACGCTCTGGAAGCGGGACAAACACAACCAGGCACAACACTACAGCTGCTGCCACACCTGTGCGAAGTGACACGTTTTTCATATAGCGATACAGATAAATACCCGCCAGAAAAACAACCACATTTAATAAGATATCCTTGTCCACTCTTCCCGTATTTCCAAGAAGCTGTACCATCACTAGATAATAAAGAATCGCTGCGATTAGTGTTGGCTTTGGATAGCGCTTAACCAGTGCATACAATACCGGAAAGACGATGTAAAGGACAAGAATCATTCCGATAAACCATTCTCCGACAAGGTAGTGGCTTTGAATACCAAACAACGATGCATAGCCATCAAGTCCGGTAATAGTCCATAAAAATGACAAATCAAAAAGTTTAACTCCGCCGCCAAATCCGCCCATCAAGTAGCATACAAAGTATGCCATATAAAATGATGGAAAAATACTCCACCAGCGCTTTTTATAGTAAGTTTTTAAGTCACTGCAGCGCTCATAGGAGATACACTGCGCGGCGCCGGACACCAGAATAAACAGTGACACTCCCTGCCAGCCAAGATATCCCTGCGTGCCAATTTTCGTTACGACAAGCGGGCTTTCCATAAGGCGCGCACTCCACTCGCAGTTCATATGATAAAATACAATCAAAAGCATGGCAGCCGCACGCATAAAATCATAGGCAAAATAGCGTTTCTTACTCTCTTTTGTTTTTTGCTGTTCCATCAGATCCGCCCCTCTCTTTTTGCCTGTGCCTTTGAGTAGCCGCAGCCACAATAGCTCTGGCGGTACAAATCATGCTCCTTTGACAGCTCCACAGAACGCTTATAGCCATTCTTTTTCTTAAAATCTGAAAACAACCAGGGGATGCCATATTTGGCTCCCACTTCCGCCCCTATCTCATTTAATTTCTCAGCGTTTTTCATTGGACTTATGGAAAGTGTCGTTGTAACATAGTCAAACCCACCATCTGCTGCTAACTTCGCAGCTTCCTCTAAACGCAGCCTATAACAGGCGAAGCAGCGCTCACCGCCCTCGTCCATCTGCTCCATTCCTTTCGTGATCTCATAAAAGCGCTGTGGGTCATATGTTCCTTCCACAAGCTGAATCGGATAAACTGTATCAAGTTCCGAAATCAGACGTGCCTGTTCTGCGACACGTTTTTTGTACTCTGTCTCCTCTGTGATATTCGGATTATAGTAAAATACGGTGATTTTAAAGTAATTGGACAGATACTCTAACACGTAGCTGCTGCACGGTGCACAACAGCTGTGCAAAAAAAGTGTCGGAACATGCCCGGCCTTTGTTTCTTTATCTATCGTCTCTTCCAGACGCTTTTGGTAATTAATTTTATTCATAAATTTCGTTTGGTTCCTTTCTTGTCTTTTTTCTATAACTCCATTATAATAAACTCCATGAAAAAAGAAAGGAATTCTTTATATATATGGAAACAAAACTTGTTCTTCTTGGAACGGGAACGCCTAATGCATGCCCAAATGCAAGCGGCCCGTCTTCCGCAATTGTTGTTGGGAATCGTGCGTATCTGGTTGATTTTGGACCGGGCGTTGTCCGTCAGGCTTCCAAGGCTTATTTTAACGGGATTGATGCACTTCGCCCTGATCTTTTATGCACTGCTTTTTGTACCCATCTGCACACTGATCACACTGCCGGATATTCAGATCTTATTTTTACTCCATGGGTGCTTGAGCGCAATACACCACTTAAGGTTTTTGGTCCAAAGGGACTGCGTCATATGACTGACCATATTTTAGAAGCATATTCCACAGATATTGATTTTCGTATTCATGGATTTGAAAAAGCAAATGAAAATGGTTATAAGGTGGATGTGACCGAAATTGAAAATGAAGAAAATCCTGGCATTATCTATCAGGATGAATATGTGAGCGTGGAGGCATTTCCTGTCAGCCACGGCACACTAACCTGCTATGGCTATAAATTCGTGACGGCAGATCGCACAATTGTAATCAGCGGCGATACGGCTCCTCTTGAACTCGTAGCCCAAAAAGCTTCTGGATGCGACATTTTACTGCATGAAGTAGAATATTCAGCTGGTATCTCTGCACGCGAACCAAAGTGGCAGAAATATCACAGAGAAGTGCATACATTAAGCACGGATCTGGCATGGGTAGCAAAAAAAGCTCAGCCTAAGCTTCTTGTTACATACCACCGAATTTACCATATGAATATCCAGGATAACCACATCAATCTGGCTGCTGAAATGGCTCGGCGCGATGAGGCAATCCTGGATGAGATTAAGACCGCTGGGTATGAAGGTTATACCGTAAACGGAAAAGATTTGGATGTCTTTTAATATTATTTATTTCATCTGCTGTTCTGATACGTGATATACACGTCGGTACAGCAGATTTTTTATTTTTTGGTATTCAGCTTCAGTAACTGCTCTTTGATATGTCATAATACGAAGTGGAATCGGTTCTCTTCCCGGAGCAATTGATGGCTGAGTATATGGATATGGATTATAGCAAAATCCATTTCTTTCATAAAAGCTAATACGCCTTTTTTCAAGTTCTCCTTCTGGCAGCTCAACTTCAAGACATGTCATTTTATTTACATTAGCAAGGACCTCTCTTAACATGCGTCCTCCGATACCACCATTTCGTACTTTGCTGCTTACTGCAAAATGCTCAAAGAATAAGATATCATCAAACTCCCAGGCAGATAAAAATCCATCTATTTCTTTTTTTTCTTCATTTCTATGTATAAACACCTTATATTCTGGATTCTCAAATAATTGTTTCTGGCCCTCATATCCTCTATATTCATCATATGGAAAACTTTGTTCCATTATTGAATACATCTGATCGAAGTCTTCAAATTTTAATAATTCTACCATAGTATCTTTTTCTTTCCTTTCTTCAAAACATTTTTTGCGTGTATTATTAAGGATACCAATTTTCCTAAATAATGTAAAGAAAAGTTCAACATGTTGAACTTTTAAAATAACGCTTGAACCATAAATTATATCGTGTTATAGTGTCCTTTGTAAAATTTTGAACTAACAAGAAAGAGGATTTTTTATGCTTCAATTTATTGAGACCGTCAACTTAGCCGTGAACAATTTCATCTGGGGTGTTCCTGCTATGGTTTGCATCTTTGGCGTTGGCCTTTATTTGAGTCTTCGCACACGTTTTCTCCAGATACGCAAATTTCCTTATGCAATTAAAACAACAATCGGACGCATGTTTCGCAAAAAGAACGCATCTGATGGTGCTTTGACACCATTTCAGGCTGTATGTACTGCGCTTGCTGCAACTGTTGGTACTGGAAATATTGCCGGTGTTGCCGGTGCGATTGCAATAGGCGGACCTGGAGCTATCTTTTGGATGTGGATCTCTGCTATTCTTGGTATGTGCACTAAATTTGCCGAGGTAACACTTGCCGTTCATTTCCGTGAGAAAAATGCTGATGGCGATCTGGTCGGCGGTCCAATGTATTACATAAAAAATGGTCTTGGAAAACGTTGGATGTGGCTTGCTTATCTTTTTGCCGCCTTTGGTGTACTGACTGTATTCGGAACTGGAAACGCAACACAGGTTAACACAATCACCACTGCTATTAATTCAGCTCTTATTGATTTTCACGTAATCTCTAATGATGCTGTGTCAACTTCTAATTTAATCATTGGTATTTTAATGGCTGTACTTGTTGCACTAATTTTGTTGGGCGGTGTAAAACGTATCGGACAAGTAACAGAAAAGCTTGTTCCTTTTATGGCATTATTATATATAGTTCTTGCTCTCGGTGTTATCGTAATCAATATCAGCACAATTCCTACAGTATTTGCTTCTATTTTTGAAGGTGCATTTAAACCATCTGCCGTAACCGGCGGCATTGTCGGAAGCATGTTTACCAGTATGAAAAAAGGAGTTTCCCGCGGTATCTTCTCTAATGAGGCTGGACTTGGTACTGGTTCCATAGCTCATGCATGTGCAGACACAAAAAAACCTGTAAAGCAGGGAATGTTTGGTATATTTGAAGTATTTACTGATACAATTGTTATCTGTACTTTGACTGCTCTTGTTATTCTTTGCAGCGGCACCACGATTGAATATGGAGCTGCAGCTGGTGCTGAGCTTACCATTTCTGGATTCACATCTGTTTACGGAAGCTGGGTTTCCATCTTTACCGCAATTGCAATGTGCTGCTTCGCCTTTTCTACTATTCTTGGCTGGGGACTCTATGGTGCCCGCTGTATTGAATTTTTATTCTCAGAGAAAGTCATTAAACCTTTCATGGTAGCATATTCTCTCGTTGCAATCCTTGGTGCAACAGCAAATCTTGGACTGATGTGGAGTATCGCAGAAACCTTCAATGGTTTAATGGCAATCCCTAACTTAATTGCACTGTTCCTGCTCTCTGGTACGGTTGTAAGATTAACCAAAGAATATTTTGCTGGTGAGGGTTCGAAAAATTAATGTATAAAAAAATAGACATTGTGATTCAAGAATTTACTCGAATCGCAATGCCTATATTTTTTTATCCAATTTTCATCAGCTTAACTCAAACATACCGTGATACAGCTGATAATACTTTCCTTTTTGTTCCAAAAGATCATCGTGATCACCTCTCTCGACAATCTTTCCCTGCTCTAGAACCATAATTGCATTAGAATTGCGTACAGTACTAAGACGATGGGCAATGACAAATACAGTTCGTCCCTCCATCAGCTGATCCATTCCGCGCTCAATCAATGCCTCTGTACGTGTATCGACTGATGAGGTTGCCTCATCAAGAATGAGCACCGGCGGATCAGCTACGGCTGCACGCGCAATGGCAAGAAGCTGACGCTGACCTTGTGACAGATTGGCACCATCTGCCGTAACAAGTGTATCATAGCCATGTGGAAGACGACGGATAAAGGAATCGGCATTTGCGATCTTTGCAGCCTTTTCAATTTCCTCCTGCGTCGCATCAAGCTTTCCAAAGCGAATGTTTTCGGCAACAGTGCCAGTAAATAAGTGTGTATCCTGAAGAACTATGCCAAGGGAACGGCGAAGCGCATCTTTTTTGATGTCGCGCACGTCGATTCCATCATAAATGACAGAGCCACCCTGCACATCATAGAAACGATTGATCAAGTTCGTGATTGTAGTTTTTCCGGCTCCTGTAGAACCCACAAATGCAATCTTCTGCCCTGGCTTTGCATACAGACTGATCTGCTTTAATATCATGCGATCATCATCGTATCCAAAGTCTACATGGTCAAAGCGCACATCACCTTTTAACTCAACAAGAGTGCCATCGTTCTTTTTCCATGCCCAAAGACCTGTTTTTTCCTTGCATGGAACCAGCACTCCATTTTCCTTTTTCACGCGAATAAGATCTGTCTTTCCTTCGTCAATCTCTGGCTCCATATCCATTACTTTAAATACTCGCTCTGCTCCGGCGAGTGCAGCAAGTAAGAAATTACTCTGCTGCGTAAACTGGTTGATTGGAAGCGCTGCCTGACGCACAAATACAAGATAACTTGCCAGACTTCCTAAATCAGTATGACCATTTAAGGCTAACAGGCCACCAAGCACAGCGACAATCGCATAATTGATATAGGAAATGCTTACTACCATAGGAACCATCGTTGCCGCATAGCCCTGTGCACCAGTTCCTGCTTTTCTCAGTTCTTCGTTCTTTGCACAGAATTCCTCAAAGCTTTTCTGCTCGTGATTGAATACCTTGATGACTTTCTGTCCGCTTATCATCTCCTCGATGTAGCCGTTTAACTCACCAATGCTTGCCTGCTGTTTTCCATAGTATTGTTTACTCTTAGCACCGCTGAAACGAATATACCAGAACATAAAAGCATAGCAGGCTGTTACGATTAAGGACAATTTCCAGTTTAAAATATAGAGAATCAACAGTGTTCCGACCATCTGTATAAATGTCTGAATTACCATTGCAAAGCTGTTGTTAAGTGCATCGGAAATCGTGTCGATATCATTTGTGAATAAGCTCATGATATCTCCATTCTTTCTTGTATCAAAAAACTTAAGTGGAAGCTTCTGTACATGTGCAAACAAATCGTGACGAATATCGTAAATCACGCGCTGAGCTACTTTAACCATTGTCTGGGAATAGCCCCAGGCAGAAAGCGCACCAATTCCAAAAATTACAGCGGCTATTGCCACACCTGCAATAAGTGTAGATACCTTGCCGTCTGCAAGATTGTTTACAACAGGGCGAATCATATAAGTGCCAAGAAGATTGGCAGTTGCGCTTACACTGACAAGAACTGCTACAACAAATAGCATTCGCTTATGGCGTCCTAAATATGATAAAAACACACGAAACGTCTGTCTAAGGTTTTCAGGACGCTTATTATTCTTCTGAGCCATCGTCATTGCCTCCCTTCATCTGTGATGCATAAATTTCCTGATAGATTGGATCATTCGCAAGCAGTTCCTTATGCGTTCCGACACGGTGTACTTTTCCATCGTCGAGAATCACAATCTGATCAGTATTCATAACGGAGGTAATGCGCTGTGCAATGATGATTTTTGTCACATCTTTGTAATCGGCAAGCGCTTTTCGAATTTTCTTTTCTGTGGCTGTATCAACTGCACTGGTAGAGTCATCAAAAATCAAAATTTTAGCATTTCCAAGAAGTGCACGTGCAATACAAAGGCGCTGCTTCTGGCCACCTGAAAGGTTGTTTCCCCCCTGCTCCAGCATCGTGTCAAGACCATCTGGCATCCGACTTAAAAACTCATCGGCACATGCTGCACGGCATGCCTTCCATATTGTTTCATCATCTGCGAAAGGATTTCCCCACTTCAAATTTTCACGCACAGTTCCTGAAAACAGTACGTTTTTCTGTAGAGTAATATTTACACTGTCACGAAGTACACTCAAATCATAATCATGCACATTGACACCGCCAACACGAACAACGCCCGTTGTCGCATCGTACAGACGCGGAATTAGCTGAACAAGTGTCGTCTTTGCCGATCCTGTCGTTCCGATAACACCAATCGTCTGACCTGCCGGAATATGAAGATTCACATTCTCTAATGCGTACTCGCGAGCATCCTCACGATATTTGAATGACACATTTTCAAAATCAATGCTTCCATCCTTGACTTTTTTCTCACCATTTTCTGGTGAGGTCAGAACAATATTTTCGTCAAGAATCTCTGCAATACGATGAGCACTTGCAAGGGAACGTGTCAATAGAAGAAACACATTTGCAAGCATCATTAGGGAATTTATGACCTGCATAACATAACTTAAAAAGCCAGTCAGATTTCCGACTGCAAGTTCAGATTTTAAGATCATATTTCCTCCAAACCACAAAATCATGACAATCGTAGTGTACATAATTCCTTGAAAAGCCGGAAGATTCAACACCGCATAGTGAAACGTAGTTTCACTTGACTTTGCCATATCACGGTTTACCTCTTCAAATTTGTCCTCTTCATACTCGTCACGGACAAATGCCTTGACAGCACGAATTGCTGTAAGATTTTCCTGCACAACCTGATTTAATCGATCCATAATGCTTTGCAGTCTGGTGTACATCGGTGCAACCTTACGCACAATCAAAAAAAGAATGATTGCTAAAATCGGTGTGCACACCACAAAAACAAACGCCAGCTTCGGATTCATATAGAAGGAAAGACCAATTCCCATGATCAAAAGTGACGGACCTCTAGTAATCGGACGAAAGCCTGAAATTATCATGTTTTGAAGTACATTAACATCTGTTGTCATTCTTGTAATCAAAGATGATGTCACAAAATGATCAAGATTAGAAAATGCATACTGCTGTACTCTTGCATATTCTGCCTTTCGAATCTCTGCACCCCATCCATATGAGGCCTTTGCTGAAAAATGGGCATACAAAAGACCAGTGACAAGTGCTCCAAGTGCAAGCAGTGCCATCTGGACTCCCTTTACATAAATATAATTGACATCGTGATTTGCCACTCCGATATCAATCAAGTTTGAAATCATGATCGGGATAAACAGCTCAAAACCAGTCTCGATCATGACAAACAGCGCGCCGAGAATCATGTCCTTTTTGTAAGGCCCCATATACCCGAACAGTCGCTTCATATCTTTCATAAATTCAACTCCTTTGCTGTTTTTTACATTGTTCATTATACAGCAAAGGAGTTTTTTTTGACAATATGCGATTTTTACGTTATTTTTACTTTTTTGCCTTATCTTTTTTCATACTGCATTACGAGCTCATATGAGTAGCCACGATCTGGATGAAGTGGTTTTGGTTCAAGAGAAAAGTAAACAACACCATTTTCCTTGATATTTAGTTCAATCGAAATGTGTGATTCTGGCATTGATACAGGTACCATACGCTCGGTGTGAATCTGTGGACGGGCTGTCTGCTTTAAAAGATCAATCTGATCTTTTGTCGGGTTTGCCGGTTCACCAAGATCATGCCATACCTTTAGCGGATTACAGTTCTCTTCATCAACTGTCTGCGTCAGAAATAGATATGCATCCGTGGAGGCTGACTGCGTGGTTGGTATCGTCAGATTTAAACAAAGATCTTTTCCAGAACGATTCCTCGTCGCATTCCATGCAATTCCCCTGTAAGAACCATCTTCATATTTCATCACAACACAAGTTTCATCCTTGTAGACACAGATACCTTTCTTCTCTTTTAACTTTTTAAAGAAAGCAAATGTCCAGAAAGTTGGCTTTGGAATACAGCCATTTGCGACAAGGCCAAAACCGCCATGAAATGGAGTAAACGGTACACCAAACTCTTCAAATACATCACCAAACGTCCAGTATGAATATGATTCGTTATCATCACCAAGGCGCGAAAGCTGATGCGCAATGTATGCTGCATTTTGATTTGTATCGTGAATTGGGCAGTTTGGCACATATGAAGTGTTAAACTCCGTAATGTGAATTGGCAGTCCCTTAAAGCGAGGGAAACTGTCAATAATCTCTCTTGTCGTATGAAGATTGGCAAAGCCCTCCTCTGGATCCATCAGCTCAATATAGCTGTAATGTCCTTGTGTCTTTGGTGGCTCGGAGGTATAGTGATGTCTTGTTACAAAATCTACGGCAAGATCATTTGTTTCACAATATTCCATAAAGGAACGGATCCACACTTCATCGGTTCCTCCGCACACAGCTGGTCCGCCAACTAAAAATCTGCTGTCTAACTTTTTTATTGCATCAAATGTTGTATGAAACAGTTTGAAATACTCAGGCATATCTGCTTTTTCCCAGAATCCTGGCAGATTTGGCTCATTCCATACTTCAATTGGCCAAGTAACAACTTCATCGGTGGTATAGCGCTCGCAAAGATGAGACAAAAGCGCTGTTACCATATCAGTCCATTTCTTGTAGCTTGCTGGCGGTGTTGTGTTTCCCTTCCAGTAAAAGATAGTCTGCGTTCCTGATGCCATTTTCTGCGGCATAAAGCCAAGCTCCAAAAATGGACGCAGACCAAGCGAGATATAGCTGTCCATCACACGGTCAAGATATGTAAAATTGTACTCTGACTCACCTTCTGGCGTTTCCTGATAAATACCTATATCATCACAAAATAGTCCATGACCTCTGATATGAGAAAAGCCAATCTCCTTTTGTACAAGTGACAGCTGCTCCTGATATTCTTTTGTCAGCGCAAGTCCCATTCGTCCTGTTCCAATACAGAAATCTACCTGATTACGGAATACATATTCTTTGTTTTCTTCAATTTGAATGGTTTTTTGAATCACTTCATTCATTCTCTTCTCCTCCTGTCCAAAGATGGATTTGCGCTACAGGCAGTTTGGTTTGATTCCAGTCAATTCTAAAATAGCGAGTAAAGTAGATTCCCTCTGCCTGATAGCACTCTTTGCAATCGTTTCCTTTCTGATTTTCTTTTTTCCTTTTTAATATAACCTTCTCCCACTCTAAATCTGAGCGAAGTTCTGCCACAATTGTCTGTGGCAAGTTCTTTTTTGATTTTTCCAGTGTATCTGGCTCTTCTTCAAAGCTAACCTCTAACTGATTGATCCGTCTGACACCTTCAAGGTCAACCATAACCCAAAGCATCTGTTCTGATAGATGCTTTGATGAATCTGACATTTTTGGCATCCAACTGCCTTCTTCCTCTGCTGTCACAAAATAAGGCTCATGCCCGATCTCAAAGCTATCAGCAAATACTGGATGCCTCTTTGCCTCATCGTACCTTTCTTTTGGCTTTGGCTCTCCTACTGTATACGGCGGTGGAAGCATCGGATTTAACACCGTGTTCTTGGGTTTTGGCTCTCCATCTGCAAAAATACAAATCTTTGCAGATTTTACACCATCTGCTGTTGCAAAAATCACATTTTCACCGCCATACCAGCTTCGAAATTCGATTGCAGCAAGTCCATCCAACATGTTTTTCTTTTCTGGTGAGAACGTAATCGTCTTTCCAGTTGGGAAAATACCATCTCCTTTTTCTACTGTGAACGTCAGCTCGATTTCATTTGAAATCGGATTTCCTTCTTGATCCAAAAGTTCTGCACAAATCCATGCATCCTCCTGTCCGTTTGCACGAAATCTATTAACATCACTGCTTAGACGAATCTGAAAAGGAGTGCCTTCTTTCTTTGGTTTTGGTGCACTTTTTCCAGCCAAATGCTCTCGGTACCAGTACCAACAGGCAAGTGGCAAACGATAATAATCGATCATTCCCATTGAACCCATGCCGTCAAAAATACTGCCATGATGAAAGCCACACCACAAAATCTTTCCGCTTCGCCACGGATAGTCAATCTCAGTTCCATCGGTGAATCGCGGCTCAAATTTTCCTGGGCGCGTCTCTATGCTACTTCCATATTCAGAAACCAAACTCGGAAATCCTGGATCATGGTACAATGCTGCTCCATCCCCATTGTAGCCTGCCAGATCTCCTAGCACGTCAAATCCATCTCTCTGCGCACCGCCCACTGCTGCTGGTCTCGATGGATCAAGCTCATGAGAACGCTCTACCATTTTTCGAATCAGCTCTTTTGCCTTATCCTTTACCGGTGCATCGGTAAAGAAAACTTCGTTGCACATGCTCCAGCAGATAATAGATGGATGACTGCGCTGAGACCGGATCATCTCCTCTAGCTGATCCAGGCAGCTTTTCTCAAAGTCTTTTTGATCTTCTTTTTTGGGCGGATAGGCACTTGCCACCCAAAAGCCATCTCTTTTGTCACCACCAGTTCCCCAGAAGCACATCTCAGACCAAAATAGGATTCCCTCCTCATCGCAAACCTGTGCAAAATATGGATGATGTGGATAGTGAGAACCGCGAATCGTGTTCATGCCACACTCTTTTATCATACGAATGTCTCTTTGAATACCGGCACGCGTAACAGCATCGCCCCATCCTGCGTGATCCTGATGCACATTGGCTCCTAAAATGGCAAAATGCTCTCCATTTAAGAAAAATCCATTGTCTTTGTCAAATCGTACTGTTCGAATACCAAATTTTGTTCGCACACAGTCAACTAAAATTCCATTATAGCTCACACGGCTGACTACTGTATACAATTTAGGCGAATTCGGTGACCACGGTTGTATACCTGACAACGAAATTTGCTGAGTAATTGTCTTCGAATTCAGACTTGAAGTACTGTTACGATCCTTCTTTTCAGAATCAATCTCTCCTTCCGTTTTCATGTTGATTCGTGAGATTTCTTTTGCCAGCACAGTTTCTCCATCCAAAATACAAGTTTCAAGAAAAAGTGGTTCTTGCATCTGGGATAGCCCATTGTTTTGATATTCTCCAATATCAGGGCGCTGATCAAATACCTGTGTATCAATTTTTACAGTTGCATTCCATCCATTCGGATCTTCATTTTCTCTTTCAAGCTTCGTTGTCTGTACAAATACCCCGTATTCCTCAATACCGCAAAATTCTGTTAAAATCAGTTGCACATCACGGTAAATACCGCCATTAAATTGGTGCTCTCCTGCACGCGGAGCAAGCCTTGCATCCCACAGATTGTCCACGCTGACAATCAAATGATTTTTTCCTGGACGAGCCACATTTGTAAGTTCTACCAAAAACGGTGTATAACCACCTCTATGCTCCCCAACCTTTTCTCCATTTAAATAAACACGCGCTTTTTGAAAAACACCTAAAAATTCCAATCGAAGTCTTTTTTTACAGTCTTCCTCCGCCAATGAAATCCAGGTTGAGTAAGTTCCATATCCCATATAGAATTCTTTTTCCATAAAATATGGAATGCCAAATGAATGTGGAATTCCAATGTCCTGCCAGCTTGCAATCTCTTTACTTGTGGCAGTTACCTGATCTCCATAGGTAAATTTCCAATTATTATTTAATAAACGACATTCTCTCATCCTTCCTCCTTCGGTTCAAAAAATTGGAATTTAGAAAAGTCTACAAATCCTCCAGTCTGCTTGGTCGAATAGTAAAACAGTCCAAAACGACATCCAGTAAACAAATCCATCTTAAAATACATTGGCTGGTCAATGCCAAGCTTCTGCCAACCTTCTCGATTTTTATAGAAAAAGGATGCCAGATCTTTCTTGTCAGTAAAGTCGGCCTCTGCGCGAAGACAAACTGATGTATCGCTTATTGGAACCCTCTGATATTCAATGCCTGGATTTTCGTATTCAAACTGTCCAAATACACTGCTATCCTTCGCAGGACGCCCCATCATGATTAGATAATACTGCTCATTTTCTCTTTTCACACCAATAAAACCGTAATTGCCAATAAATGTACTGATTCCTGCCACATCGCCATCTTTCATCTGTGAACAATCAACTGTCACCTCTGCTGCACATTTGTTCCCAACAGTGCGCTGAGTCAGCGTATTATATGCTTGAAATAAAGTTGGGGAAATCTTCTTTGAATGTAGCCGAAGATGCCCAGGATTTTCTGTAACAGACCAAGCTGTATCAATTGATTGGTGATTCCATTCCCAAAAGCATTTCAAATGGATCTCGCCTTTTTCATCTGGCAGATAGGAAAAATCATCACTTCCATTGATCTTTTCATAGCAATAGCCTGTATCTGGTACTTGAATTTCTTTTGGAACTTTTCCTTTTTCTCCAATTACAGGAAAATCCTGTTCAAACTGCATAGGAATTAACACAGGTGCTCGCCCTAACGCACCTCGATCCTGAAACATAAATGCATACCAATCTCCATTCGGCGTATCAATCATACCTCCCTGCGCTACGCCAAGACCATGGTAGCCGCAATCATCGTCAATAACGCAGCCTCCGATAAATTCTCCTGTAAGAGAATCTGAAACAAAACAGTCCTCCGTTTTCTTCTTTCCTTTTTCCATATGGCAAGTAAAAATATAGTACTTTCCATTCTTTTTATACATATGAGAACCCTCGTAGCCAAGGTCGGCATCCTCTCGGTCCTGTACCACGATTCGCTTTAATCCATTTTCCTTCGGTCCCGACAAATCCTCTTTTAGCTGAGTTAGAAAAAGTGTTTTTTGTCCATGCACAATATAAACCTGATCATCGTCGTCAAAGAATAAGCCACTGTCATGATACCAGCCCTCAATCGTTCGGTGTTCCCACGGTCCTTTTGGATCGTTCGCTGTTAGCAGATGGGACTTATGAGTGTCATTTGCAGTAAAAACAATATAATAGGTACCCTTATGGTATCGAAACGTAGGTGCCCACATGCCTTCGCCATAAATATTTTGGTTTCCTTCCATATAATAGCGTGGCGTATTGTCAAGTTCTTGATAGGCATGTGATAAAATTTCCCATCTTACCAGATCATAGGAACGCAAGATCACACAACCCGGCATAAAATACATCGTTGTACTTGCCATATAATAAGTGTTTCCAACTCGTATGATATCTGGATCTGGAAAATCTGAATCAATAATGGGATTTTTTGCTGTTATCTTTTTTTTCATTTCCATTCTCTTTTTCTTCTTCCTTTTTTAAACATATTCTTACTTTTTCTGCTCAAGCTTCCCATTTACTCGAATGCTTTTTCCTTTTTCAATGTAAATCAAACACTTCTTTTCCCCATAAACAAGTGTTCCATTGTATTCACTGTCTGCATAGATTGCAAATTCAACCAATTTTCCATCCTTCCATGCCAAATCAACCGAAGCATTTCCTACTACACGAAGTCCCTTCACGCTTCCGTCTGTCCACTGTCTTGGCAATGATGGAAGCAAAATGATCTCGTTTTCTCCGCTTTGAACAAGCATCTGCGCAATCGCTGCTGTCACACCAAAATTCCCATCAATCTGGAACGGTGGATGACGATCAAACATATTTGGATACGTCGAGTTTGTAAGCATCAGGCGAATGTTTTCTGCTGCACTCTCTGCATCTCGAAGCTTTGCATAAAAATTAATGATCCATGCACGGCTCCATCCAGTATGACCACCACCATGCGACAGACGCGTTTTTAGTGTTTTCTTTGCAGCCTCTGCAAGCTCTGGTGTCTGATCTACACTGATCTGATCCGATGGGTACAGCGCATACAGATGAGACATATGGCGATGCCCCAGATCTTTTTCCTCATATTCCTCCATCCACTCCATGATTCGCCCAGTTGAATCAATGCGAATCGGCGGAAGCTTTTTTAGAGCTTCCTCAATCTGACCTTGAAGAAGTGACACATTGGTCACGCTTGGAATTACACAGGTATTTATCTTTTCTTTCAAGATTTTAGCTGCCTCGCAACATTCTGTAAATAGATCACGAAGAATTTCCATATCCATAGCAGAACCGATGCATACACAACCACTCTCTCCATTTGGCATAATATAAGTATTTTCCGGCGATGAAGATGGATTCGTGACAAGATATCCGTTCTTTTCTTCCATATAATCTAAGAAAAATAGAGCTGCCTCTGCCATAATAGGATACGCTTTGAGTAAAAAATCCTGATCTTTTGTATACGCATAGTGAGTCCAAAGATGGGTGCTAAGCCATGCAGCGCCCATCACCCAAAATGTGGACGACATGCAATTATCCTGCGGTGCGCAGTCTGCATATATATCGGTATTATGATGAGCCACAAAACCTCTGCAGCCATACATTTCTCTTGCTACCTTTCGTCCATGAATTCTCATTCTCTCTAGATGATCAAATAGTGGCTGATGGCACTCAGAAAGAGCACAGCTTTCAGCTGGCCAATAGTTCATCTCTGTATTGATATTGATCGTATATTTGCTGTCCCAAGCTGGTTGAAGTTCTTTGTTCCAGATGCCTTGAAGATTCGCTGGAAGTGTACCTGGTCTGCTACATGAAATTAATAGATATCGACCATAATCAAACAAAAGCTTTGAAAGGCCAATGTCCTCACATCCGTCTTTTACTCGCAAAAGTCGCTCGTCAGTTGCAAGTGCTTCTATGCTTTTCTCTTCTTTTAATTGAAATGACACACGATTGTACAAAAACTGGTAATCCTGAATATGTGCCATTAATACTTTTTCGTAGTCTTTTTCCATTACCAGATCCAAATGAGCAATTAACTTTTCCACCAATTTTTGCTGTGGATCGCCCCAGTTTTGTACTTCGCTCTCTTGATAGTGGAAGGTACTGTCTGCGCCAAAATATAAAAGCACTTCATCTGCCTTCTCCACAAGCAAGCTTTGTCCAATTGTTCTCACGCTTCCACCAACTACTTTTGCCCGAAGACACATTGCAAATTCAGGTGCCTCTTTTCCAAGATTTCCACTTAGAAAAATTGTGTGATCATCACATTTTCCAATTGAATCAAAATATTTATCGCGATCCAGTTTTGCGACAAAGCTTAGTTGACCATTACTTGCCTTCATATGAATAATCATGCAGTCATCTGGATGTGAGATAAAGTAAGTGCTCTCAATCTTCATCGTTTTTCCTTCGGATTTTTCACAATCATACCGCACATGGCACACGGCTTTTGACAGATCAAGCTCTCTATAGTAAGTTGTATTTATAGCAGAATCTGCATCCTTTTCCTCCGGCAAATCCATCTCAATCGAGATCTCACCAAGCGTCTGATACATTCGTTCGCCATATGGGCATCCAGTCATTGCAAGACTCATCAGTTTCTGTGCATTTTGAATCTGACCATTTCGAATGTATTCTCGGATTTTAGGCAAATTTTCCTTAGCATCTGGATTGATTCGTTCCCGTCTTTTTCCATACCAAATACTCTCCTCATTGACCTGAATCTGTTCTTTTTGGATCTGACCAAATACCATTGCGCCAAGTCGTCCGTTGCCAAGTGGTAGCGCTTTTTCCCACTCATCTGCCGGCTTTTGATACCATAATTTTTCCATGTTCCTCTCTCCTTTTTGCAAATTTTGTTGCCGTTTCCTATCCTATTTAGAGACTGGGGTCAGGCAGAACTGACCCCAGACCCCGAAAGCACACGATTTAAACTTCTACAGATGATTATAGCGCATTTTTTTGCAATGTCACTGCATTTTTGCGACAAATTTATAGATTAGTTGTCATACTATCACAGTCCAATAGATTACCAAATTCGATACTTTCCGGCCAGCGCCAAAAATGCAAACATATACAGGCAGTTGTCATAGTAGCGACGTTTTCCAGTTCGAAGCGTTGTCTCCCAAAATGTTTTAATCCACCAGAGAGCTAACCTTTCCTCATCTGATTCACAAATTGACCTATCCTCCAAGAAATTTCCTGCCAACTGCTGCAAATCTAAGTCTAATGGCTTCTTTAACACCGCCAAACTTCCCTCTGCCGTTGTCGCAAGAAGTCCTACCGGATGAAGCGCCTCCTGATCTAAAACTGTACCATCTACCTCATATGTCATATATGGATTTTCTTTATTTACCACCCCAAGTGTATACTGTAAACGAGAAACCGCCTGTGTCTGACCTACATCTGTCTGAAACCATGCATAGTCAAGTCCGATATTCGCTGCTGTGCGATAGGCATCACTGTAAAACCAGTCGTGGCGCCCCCATTCAAATACCTTTGTTACAGGTGAGCCATCAAACTCTGCATACTCTGGCGACATACCTGTTTTTGGGTGACTTGACTTCTTCATAAATTCACGGCTGACTTTCGCAGCTTCTGCCCAAAACGGACGATCTTCCTCGTATGCCCACTTTGCAAACAACTCATAAAAATGAGGCAAATGATACGATGGATCAGTAAATGGTGATCCTGGCACAAACAAAATCTGCTTATTTTCACGATTCCACATGGGCTCTCCTGGTCTGCCATTTTCTCCTTTATGAATGCAGGCGCGAAGCAGCTCTTTTGCTTCTTTTTCATATGCAAAAATACCTTCTCCATCCCCCCAACGGTGTGATGCAAAAAACAAAGCCATGGCAAAATATTCCTCACCGTCTGGAGCCGGGCCATAAGAATTTTTTGTGCCATCTGTCTGGCATGACCAAGCAAAATAGCCCTCATTTTCGCCTTCTTCCATATACATATATGTTTTTGCCCATTTCCAGATTCGGTCAAATTCCTCTTTCATATCTAGCTGCACACAAAGCATCATTCCATAAGACACGCCCTCTGTACGTGCATCATTATTTCCTGTATCTTCAATATACGCCATATCATCCCCCACAGGGAAATACAGCCGTTCTTTTTCATCGTAAAAGAATGTAGAAATCAATTGTGACAGGCGTTCTTCTACTTGCGCATCGCTGATTCCTATCTCTTTCCAAATATTTCGATAGATTCGTTCTTCCATGTTTTTTCCTCCTGATCTTTTCTTTTCGCCGTTTTCTGTGCTATACTATAAAAAGTCTTTATTTTCGCCCTGAAAGGAGCTGCCATATGAATCCTAGCTATCTTTTTTCTCTTTCCGAATCAAAGCGCGCTTTATATCGCAATCAGCCTGATCTTGCACAAGGCCTTCAAATAAGTGAGCCTGAAGAGTACGAGCATCCACCTTTTGTTGAAAACGCGGCTCTTCGTCTGTGGTACAATGAACAGCCTGATCGCTATATGACGCACTGGCATAATGCCACTGAAATGATTGTTGCACTGGAGAACTGCTACACCGTAACAGTACAAAACCAGATTTTTCATCTTCAACCTGGTGATATTCTTGTCGTTCCCCCTGGTGCATTGCACTCCATACAAGGAAATCCAAAAGGTGAAGGATCTCGCTTTATCTTTTTATTTGAGCTGACAATCTTTAACTCCATGCTTGATTTTCGTTTTGTACGCAGTGCTTTTTCTAATGCTGTTTTGATAAACCAGATAACTTGTCCTGATATATATGAGCATGAAATTACAGTTCTCATGCAATGTGCAGAAGTATACTGGAGTGACAGCCCTATTCGAATTTTACAAATATACTCTCTCTTGCTGCAGTTTTTCATTTGTTACACGCAAAATTTGCTTGCTGGTAAAATTAGTCCCAATGCACAAAGTCAGTTAGCAAACTCAGATCACAAAACTGCCATTCAGACACTTTTATCTAAAATTGAAACAAACTTTGAACACATTCCCTCACTTGAGGAAGCTGCCACACAGACCGGTCTCTCAAAATTTTATTTTGCCAGACATTTTCGTATCTGTACTGGACATACCTACTGGGATTACATAAACCAGATTCGGTTAAAGAAGGCCTCCCAGCTTCTTGTCGAAACGAATGATGCTATCTGTAAAATTGCTCTTGCCTGTGGTTTTCACGATGTTTCTTCCTTTAACCGCAGTTTTAAAAAGGATATTGGCTGCACTCCCAGCGAATATAGGGCACGAAACAAGTAACGTTACCCTTTCGTTGCACCGAGCGTTACGCCCTTTACAAAATATTTCTGTAAAAATGGATATACAACTAGGATTGGAGCAGAAGCAACAATTGTTACAGCTGCACGTATCGAAGTTGGTGTGATTGTATTTGCTACCTGCTGTCCATTTCCATATACACTAGACAGATCTCGTCCTGACTGTGTGGCCGATGATAAAAGTTTCATCATCTCATACTGAAGCGTGGTCAGATTTTCTTTACTTGAACAATACAGGAACGTATCAAACCACTGATTCCATGCGCCTACTGCACACCACAGTGCAACTGTTGCCAAAACTGGCTTGCAGCATGGAAGCACGATCTGCCAATAGCAGCGAAAATGACCTGCACCATCCACCATAGCAGCCTCAGTTAAGCTTTCTGGAAGACCTTGGATAAATGATCGAATAACAATGATATTATAAACGCTTACAAGTCCTGGAACCACATAGACAGCAAAGCTGTTTATCATCTTTAAATCCTTCATCAAAAAATAATTCGGAATCAATCCTGCTGAAATATACATCGTCACGAGAAAATATGATGTGATAAATTTCTTTGCTACAAGCTCTTTTCTTGATAAAACATACGCAATCATAGATCCAAGCAAAACTCCAAGCACAGTTGAGATCAAAGTTCGAAGTACAGAATTGATTGCTGCAATAACCATCAGCTTATTTTTAAATACGCTCTGATAGCTGTAAAGTGAAAAAACTCTTGGGAAAAGCTTAATTCCACCGCGAAGAGTATCCTGCGCATCGTTAAACGATACAGCAATCGTATTCCAGAATGGATACAGCATGACAACGATTACACATAGCATAATAAGTGTATTTACTATCGTAAAAATTACATTTCCCGGACGCAGCGCACGCTTACTGATATAAAATTTCTTGCGCGGCCTTCTCATTCTTCTTCGTATCATAACCACTCCTCCTTACATCAGGCTGCTCTCGCCCATTTTATTTGCAATCGCATTAGTTGAAAATACCAGAAACAGTGATATCACAGATTTAAAAATACCAGCAGCTGTTGCTAGTGAA
Source organism: Anthropogastromicrobium sp. (assembly GCF_037349415.1). Taxonomy (NCBI): domain Bacteria; kingdom Bacillati; phylum Bacillota; class Clostridia; order Lachnospirales; family Lachnospiraceae; genus Anthropogastromicrobium; species Anthropogastromicrobium sp. The sequence continues at coordinate 45,782 of NZ_JAXWCK010000044.1, read as the reverse complement.
TAGTTTCCGATGTTCATACCATATTTTAATACAAAAATATCAATAGTTTGGGAAACATCCTGCAGCAAACCACTTCCCAAAATGTACGGAACCTCAAAGCTTGCATTCATAACCCATCCAAGATTCATAATTAACAACACGATAATGGTGGACTTGATTCCTGGAAGTGTGACATGCCACATCTTGCCGAAACGTCCTGCACCATCAAGCTCCGCTGCCTCATAAAGAGACTGATCTATTCCGGCAATTGCTGCTATGTAAATGATCGAATTCCATCCAGTTTCCTTCCAGATATTAGCAAATGTAGTAATCCACCAAAAATATTTCTGATCACCTAAAAATAATAAAGGCTCTTTAATCAATCCCAGTTTCATAAGTACGTTATTGACTGCACCATCGTTTGTAGAAAGCATCTTGGAAATCAAAGAACACACAATAATCCAGCTCAAAAAATGTGGAAGATATGACACTGTCTGTGTAATCTTTTTGAGTGGAAGCGACTTAATTTCATTTAAAAGAAGTGCAAATACAATTGCAAATAAAAAGCTAAATATCAGATTCATCACGGACATAGCCAATGTATTTCGCATACTTCTCCAGAATTCTATATCTTCGAATAAAAATCGAAACTGATCAAATCCGACAAATTTGGATCCCCAGTAGCCCTTTGCCGGTTTGTAATTTTCAAATGCCATAATCCACCCAGTTAATGGATAATACGAAAAAATAAAGGTATATATCATGCAAGGAACCAGCATAATATAGAGAACTTTGTTTGTTGCAATTTTTTTGAATGTCTTACTTAACGGCTGTTTTTGTTTTTTCTGTTTCATCGACACGACCCCTTTCTCACAGCTCTTTTTTATAAAACAAGAGGAGGGAAGTTGCACCCTCCTCTTACCAAAAGTCACAAATTTACTTGCCCATCTTTAATTCAATCTGTCTGTCGATCTCAGTCTGATATGCATCCAGATCAATTGCATTAAACTCACTCAAGAAATCTTCCCAGATAGAGTCATATTCTGCCTCATCAGAAGCAAGGATCAATCTTGGATAAAACTTCATGGTCACGTCCGTAATCTTTGTGCTTGCAACTGCAGCTGCGCTGCCATCCTCAAGTGACATTGCCCATACTGGATAGTATGCCGGACGAATTATCGGATCGGAGAACATCTCTGCCGGATACTTGATTCCATAACTCTCTAAAAAGCTCTGATCATAATCAGACTGCGCTGCCATATACTCATCAGCTGACTCGTCTGGTCCACATGGCATATCATCTTCCGTGTAAAGTCCTGTCCACTTCGGGCAATAGTTCCACAGTGGGAATCCAGTCTGATCGCGCTTTAATGCCGTATCATAATTGATCGCGCGACGCTCATCTGTCAATAATCTTCCTGTTCCATCTTCGTTATAAACCCAGTCAGTACCTTCTTCGCCCCACTGTAAGTAGTCCTGTACCTCTCTTTGAAGCATCCAGTCAAAGAAACGAAGCAGACGATCTGGATTCTCGCAATTGATGGTGATACCAATTCCATTTGTTCCAGTCGGTATACCATTTGACTGATCCAGGTAGCCATCCTTTACACCAGGATTTGTGATTGGAAGAGCAACATAAGTACGATCATATTTTCCATCGGCCTTTAACAAATTCATTGCACTGCCAAAATTCCAGTTCTGATCATAAAAACCAAGAACGGTTCCTGTTGTCAGCTTTGCGATGTACTGGTCATAATCCTGAGTAAATGTATCTGGATCAACTACACCGCTATGATATTCTTCATTTAACTTCTTGTAGAAATCATATGCATCATCACTGATCTGGAAGAAGGATGTCTCAAATGTATCCTGATCAACAAAGATTGCTCCGTCATTTCCTGCTCCGAGAAGATTCTGAACTGGATTTAACAGTGCCCAGTTACGCCAGCCATCTGCTAAAATTTCAAATCCTGTTGTCTTAACGCCATCGATCTCCGGATATTTTGCCATGTAATCCTCAATGATCTTAAAATACTCATCTACCGTGTGAATCTCTGGATAACCAGCTTCTGCAAGAACTGCCTTTTGAATATAGAAGCCAATACCACACTCAAATACAGGTGGATTCTTTGTCACATCGTTCTTCATGGTTCCGTAAATTTCCATATTGTACATATGACCATCTTCCTGTGTCAGATAATCTATTACCTGAGAGTACATTGCATTCAGATTTTCATACTTTGGAATCTCATCCTCAAGCGGAATAAATGCACCTGCATCCATAAGCTTTGTAGCTGCATCTCCTGCAAATATCGCATCTGGATAGTCGCCACCAGCAATCATAACACCAAGCTTCTGATCAAGATCACCTACAAGATATTCAAACTTTAATGTAACACCGGTCAGTTCCTGAATCTTCTTGATTACCGGATTGTCCTCTGATGGTGCCACACCAGGGTCACGTACAAAAATTGTATAGGTAATCGGATCGTCTGCATCTTCCATTGGTGTTAATCCACCGTAAATATCAAGACTGCTTGCAGCTGCCTCATCTGCTGCTGCCGGAACTGCTGCCAATGCACTAACTGCCATTGCTGATGCCAAAACCATTGTTAACATGCCACGCTTTTTCATAAATGCCTCTCTTTCTGAAACCACTCTTTCGTCTTGTGTGGTTTCTCTTAACTTGTTTGATGGCATCATTATACCGTGATTTTTCACAATCCTCAATACAGAAAGCTTCGCTTTTATTCCACTTTTTAAACCATTTTTATTTGTATATCTTGCTCTCTTTGCAAATATTGCTTTTGCTTTCCTTTTTTCCTACGATACTCAGCCGGACTCATACCCGTTTCTTCTGTAAAACGTGAAATAAAATATTTGCTGTCTTTAAAGCCAAGCTCTTCTGCTATCTCATAGACAAGCTGGTCTGATGAACTAAGAAGCTGCTTGGCTTCCTCCATTTTAAGACGATTCACATACTGCTTGAAGGTTTCTCCAGATGCTTGTTGTATTACGCGTCCTACATATACCGGACTGATAAAAAAGCGTGCTGCCACCTCTTTTGCCGAAAGCGGCTCTTTGAAATGTTTCTTTATATAAGATAGGATCTGTGACGCAGTTCCCTTCTCATCTACGTTTCCTGTCGTCAGACAATCTGCCGCCATCAAAAACTGATGCTTAACTGCTTTCTCCCACTCATCATGACGCATATACCATGTACTTTCTCTCCAGTCAAATGTTGTCAGAGAAACCTGCGTATTTTGTGCCTTTTGCAGTAAATCCTGCAAAAGATAAAAGAAACGATAATTAAGCTCCTGAATCAGGACAATATTTAATTTTTTCTGCACAGCCTGCGAAATAAATGCCTCCATACTGTGCACGGCAGCCTCCTTATCATTTTGTGAAAATGCAGCGCGAATTGCCGCAAATCCTTCTTTTTCCTGCTCAAGAAACTGTGCCTGTTCAGATACTTTAAGATCGCTCACTACTTTTTCTTCGCTCCAAAATACACGCGTCATCAGCTCATACAAATGACTGTCGTACTCACTGCGAAATTGATTTCCAGAAAAGTCAAAAATATGCTCGTCCAACAAAATAGCACAGCTAATACCCTGTGATTTCATCCGATGGCGCAGATGACGTCCCAACAAACTCACACTTGACTGATATGCATTCAGGCAATTCTCTGCCACCAGATATGTCAATACGCACCCTCTGCTTCGCACAAATACGCATTGTTCGGACTCAAGCTCCATTTCAATGCAGCTTCGTACCGCCTCATACGGATCCTTTTGCTCCCTCCAGGATTCATCCTTTAAAATCACACAATGCATCAGGAAAGTACCTTTCATCAAATCACGCATCCCTGGCTTTTCGTTGTAAAGCATATTTTTTACTACATCTGCCTGCATTAAAAGCTTCTCATTTGCCCGATATGCATGACGCTTGTCTAGTTCTTCCCTTAATTCTTCCAACTCTTTTATCAATTCATCCTCATCTAGCGGCTTAGTCAGATAAGCCTTCACGCCGTAGCGAATCGCTGTTCTTGCATACTCAAAATCGCTGTAGCCAGACAACATAATGACAAATGGATGATACTCCTTCATCTGCTCTGACAAATCTTTTAAAAGTCCAAGACCATCTAAAATTGGCATACGAATATCGAGAAGCAGTACATCCGGGTGCTCCTGCCGTATTTTTTCGAGTGCATCCTGCCCATTTCTCGCTGTCTGACAAACACGAAAACCATACATTTCAAAATTAATCACAGCTGGCAGACTATCACGAATTGCTTTCTCATCATCTACAATCATAACGGTATACATATCCTGCATATTGTCCCCCTTCCTACGACACTTTCAATATCAAATGTCATACGATCCCCATAATATAATGACAATCTTCGATATACATTTTTTAAACCAACACTTTTTCCTTTTTCATCCTTTTCCTGAAAAGAAACCTTTAACGCCTCAAGCTTCTCTGCTGTCATACCGCCTCCATTGTCTTCAACTTGAAGATAAAGCATATTCTTTGTAAAGTCGGCTGTTACACAAATGCCCACTAAACGTTTATCCTCGATCGCTTCAAGACCATGCACACATGCATTTTCAACAAGCGGCTGTAAAATCATCTTCGGAATTTTACACTCATAGGCCTCCTCCTGTACATGAATTTCATAGGAAAACTCATCCTCGAAACGATACTCTTGAATATGAAGAAACTCATCTAAAAAGGCAATCTCCTCACGAACTGTAATAATATTATCATCCCACTCAATCAAATTACGAAACATTTTTGCCATATATTTGATCATCTGAGCTGTCTCAATCTCCCCCTTCACACGCGCCTTTAATCGAATGCTCTCAAGCGCATTAAACATGAAATGTGGATTTACCTGACTTTGAAGTGCTAAAAAACGCGCCTGATTTGTTTCCCTTTCTAATTGTGCCTGCTGTACCTGCGCTTTATATTCACGCTCAATCAATTCCTCCAGCTGAGCACTCATACGATCCATACTTTTTTCAAGCACACCAAACTCATCCTGTGCCGTACTTGATTCTGCCTTTTTGATAAAATTGCCCTGCGCAATCTCATCGGCCTGCGTGACAAGACGATTTAGCCGTCTGCTAATATTTCCTGCCACAAGATATACGCAGCCAAGTGCAAATAAAATGCTGGCAGTTGCCAAAAAAAATGACTGAATTCTACTTGTTTGAAACTCCTTTGAAATAGAGCTCATATCATAAAGCCCGTATAACGTAAGACCAAAATTTGAAAGCTCACGTGATAATAAAAGCTTGCCGCTGTCCGCTATTTTTTCTGGATTTATCTGCACCATTTTTCCACTGTTCGCATAACTATTCAGCGCAACGACAACCTGATTATTAGAATCAGTCAATATCATATTTTCAAATAAGTTTGTCTCCTGCAAAATTGCAAGCAGATCATCACATTCTATGTCAACACGAATTAATTTTTGATATGCATCATGCTGCTTATAATAATCAAACACACGAATCAAGCTAAGACTTCTGCTGTCAGATGTTCCTGCAATTCTTCTTGTTTCATGAGAAGTCCGAATATATGTATTTGTCTGATCCTTCACTGGATACAAATTGACATAATCAAGAGTTTCACCAAGCGATTCTAATTCCATATCGGATGTCTTTCTCACATAGGCGCCATTCATCAGTGTCGGATTGTCTGTATACAATCTAACCATTCTAATATGATAAGGATACAGATTTGTTTCTGAAAAAAGTACCTGAAACGTTTCCTGATACTGAATCAGATAGTCGAGATCCTTTGTATACTTTTTATCCAGACACTGATACAGCGTCTCGTTTGTTGAATATCGCTTTTCTAATGTAGCGGTCTCTGAAAGCACTGACGTTATTTTTAATGTTTTATCGTCTAGTGCCTCATTAACCGTTGCTAACATACGTTCTTTTATTCCACGTTCTGTCTCTAAATAATAAACTGTCTGCTGAAAAATCATCGGAACCAAAATACCGATGCAAAATAAAAAGATCATTTTCTTGACAAATGCTATATTATAGAAGAAATGATGAGCCAGCTGTCTTACCTTTTTCATCCATTGCCACCCCTTTTTGCAACTTTTCTCCTATTTTACTACTTTTTTTCGATTATGCCAAGACTATTTCAGACTTCAGCGCTGACTTTTTGCACTATCTCCTGCATCTGATCCCACTTTGCTTCCATATCTTCAATTAACTTTAACTGTGTACGGCAACGATCCAGATTGTGCTTTTCTCTTGCTATCTTAAAATATACATCTCCCTGCAGATAATCAGTCAGGAAACGAATACCGTTTTCATATGTCATCATTTTTGCACCCATCGGCAAAAGGCTTACCTCAAGCGGTGTTAATGAATTGCCACAACCCTTTAAAAATCCTCTTGTGTATGTCTCAAACAATTCCATACTACAGGAAACAAGGCTTAAATTAGTTTCATCCTCTTCTGCTGTGCTGGCTCCAGTACGAATAGAATCACCAAAATCATTCATCACAAGGCCTGGCATAACAGTGTCAAGATCAATTACACAGATTCCCTTTCCTGTGAGATCGTCAATCATAACATTATTTAATTTAGTATCATTGTGCGTAACACGAAGGGAAAGATCACCACTTTCAAGACGATCCATAAATTCACTAGCTACCGCCTTATGCTGTCTGATAAATTCAATCTCACGCTGTACACTTGCTGCACGTCCACAAACATCCTCTGCCACGGCACGCTCAAATGTTTGATAACGCTTTTTTGTATCATGAAAATCTACAATAGTTTCGTGCAATGTTTCTGCCGGATAATCAGACAACAGCTGCTGGAAATGACCAAATGCATACGCACTCTCATAAAACTGTTTTGGATTCTCTGGAAGATCATAACTGGATGCCCCTGTAATGAACTTATATGCACGCCAATACTCTCCCTGCGAATCTACATAAAATGGTTTTCCATAAACAGAAGAAATAATATTTAATGTTTCTCTTGACGGATCTCCTCCATTTTTTTCAATTTTTTTCTTCAAAAATTCCGTTACATTTACAATGTTTTCCATAAGTTCTTCCGGCTGTTTGAATACATTACGATTCATTCTCTGAATGATCACCTTTACCTGACCCATTCCAAAAATATCATACTCTGCCAGATAAGTATCATTGATATGACCGTTTCCAAATGGACGAACATTTATTAATGTACCGCTGAATTCAAAATGGCGCACTGCTTCGAGTGCAAATTCACTTACTTCAAATTTCTTTTCCATAAAAAATACCTCGTTTCCTTTTTTTCTTCAATATAACATGACAAAAAATAGGAAGCAAGATGGCTTTAAACTAAACGGACGATTGTATACATAGTGAAGATATTTGTGTACAAAACATACTTGAAAAAAAGCTTCTTTCTATTCATAATAAAGTATAAGAATATTGCTAAGGAGGCGGCTTATGTATTATCCAGGTATTGATTTTCAAACATCTATTTCTATCAGAACCATATATAGCATTCACTATTATGAATACCGTACTGATTTTACTTTTTCTGGAGAAACACATGATTTTTGGGAGTTTGTTTATGTAGACAAAGGCGAGACTATTATTACAAGTGATCAAACTGAATTTCGGCTAAAGGCAGGTGAACTTTATTTTCATAAGCCAAATGAATTTCATGCCGTGCGCTCTGATGGGCAAATTGCACCGAATCTGATTGTTATCTCATTTGATCTTTCTGTGTCAAACAAGTCTGATTTACAGCTTTCATCAGAAAAACAGCTTTTTGCGCTCTCAGACCGCATTCTTCGCATTGACCAGACAGAGCGGCGCTTACTTGCTTTAATTATTCAAGAGGCAAAGCAAAGCTTTGACTGCCGCCTTGATGATCCCTACTTAGCTGCCATGCCTCTTAAGCAAACTATGCCGCTTGGCAGCGGACAGCTCATTCGCCTATATCTGGAAGAATTTCTGCTTCATCTGCTGCGCCGTTTTGAGAATGCTCAAAGTATTGGACTTGATAAAAAACCTGCTTCCTATAAATTAAAAAACACGGAAGAAATACTTGATCTGATCACAAACTACCTAAAGCAGCACATTCATGAACAGATTACACTTGAGCAAATTTGTCACGACAATTTAATTGGACGCACGCAGCTGCAAAAGCTTATGAAAGAGCAGTTTAACACGGGAGCCATCAATTATTTTCACCAATTAAAAATTGAGACGGCCAAGCAGCAAATAAGAAGCGGCCGTCTCAATTTCACACAGATTTCTGCCGGACTTGGTTATCAGTCCGTTCAATATTTTTCACGTCAGTTTAAGAATCTGACAGGAATGACGCCAACAGAATATTCATCTTCTATTAAGGCGTTAGCGGAAAATAGTTTTCCCGAATGATTAATAAATCCTGAATTCTTATGCATCTGATCTGGAATATGCATTCTTCATCTGATTGGTCAGTTCAGAAAGCACCTTTTCAAGTGTTGCGAGTGCTTCTTCCTTTGCCATCTGTGCAATTGCCTCATTTGCCTCATGCTTAATGACAAGTCGCTCCGCCTTATCTGCAGTCTGTGCTAATTTTGCATCATATTTTGCAATCAGCGCATGACTCTTTGCCATCACATGACCTTGATAACGCTCAACATGGAACAGAGAACTCTTGTAAGATGCATCTGCCATCGCTGCAATTAACCTGCTTGTCCAGTAGAAATTATCAGTGGACACGTTTTTATCTGTATTTGCTACATAATCTGGTGTTTTTTCGACATCTGCATAGAATGGAAGCAGTGTATTAAATGCATTGGAGCAAAATGCTACCCATTCAATTGCGCGGCTGTCATCCTCGTGATCTGCTCTCATCTGAATAACAGAAAGGAAATCAGTTCGATTTACACCGATTGAACGATATGCACCCTTCATAGACTTATCGCCATATGAAAGATATGGATCATATGGTGTTCCCTGATAATGTGAGGACAGTACATATTTCACATCTTCCACTGTAATCTTCTTTTCTGGAATCAGGCACCACGGAAGGTCATCGGAAAGTGGTGTATAATCAGCATCTGGTCCATCCCATGTAAAGGTTTGAGGATTTAATGTGCGAAGCATATACCATGCACGAGGTGTATTGTACACATGATCTGAGTCATCATGACTTCCGAAAATATCACGCGGAATGAAGCTTCCATCCTGAGAAAGATTTAAATGATTTTTCTCGACAAATTCTTTTAAATCCGCTGAGCACATAAAACCTTTCTGTTCACCATAGGCATCCTCTAAGTCAAATTCATCCATTCCAAACTGATTTGGCATTACTACATAAACATCATCCGGCACTCTTCTTGCAATCCAGTGATGACCGCCGATAGTCTCCAGCCACCAGATTTCATCCTTATCCTGGAATGCAATTCCATTCATCTCATATGTACCGTATGTCTCAAGAAGACTGCCCAGACGCTTTACACCCTCTCTCGCACTTGTTATGTATGGAAGCACTATATAAACGATATCTTCCTCACCGATACCACCCGCTTTTTCTTCTTTTCCATCCTTTGCAGGCTCGTAAACTACAAGTGGATCTGCACCAAGCACACGCGGATTTGAAGTTATTGTCTCTGTTGCTGTCATTGCAACATTTTTCGCATTCACACCACTAGCTGCCCAAATTCCTTCTCCATCAACTGCATTTGGCATGGATGTACAGCGAAGCGGATTGTCAGGCAGTTCAATTTCTACATGAGAAATCACAGAGCGATAAACTTTTTGTCTATCCTCTGGATGAACTACTACAAATTTTTTCGGCATATAGTGTCCGGCTCCTGAATCATCGTTTCGTGCAATCATTGTTGAACCGTCATATGAAGCATTTTTTCCAACTAATATTGTTGTGCAAGCCATATCTATCTCCTCCTAATAATCAGACTATATTTTGTTTTTCAAGTCGCAATTCAGACTCTGCCCCTATCATAGCATGATTTTAGTGACCAGACAACCCTTCATAGGTTGCTACTCCCCCATTTTTGTGCTATGATACCAAAAGATAAATAAATAGCAAAAGGAGATCGACATAATGAGCACTTCTATTGTAAAATGCCGCACACAGGCACAAATTACACCGCTTGGCGTTGACTGCGAAACACCTATGTTTTCCTGGCAAATGGCTGCTTCACGAACAGGTGCTAAGCAGAGCGCTTATCGCATCATCGTTTCTAAAGATAAGACTATGACTCCCATTATCTGGGACAGTAATATTGTAAAGAGTTATATACAGCACACCGCGTTAACGGCTGACTGCACCAGACTTGAGCCTTCCACACGCTACTATTGGAAAGTCTTCGTGTGGGATGAAGAAAATATGATGCATGAAAGCGAAGTTACATGGTATGAGACTGGGCTGATGGGAAAGGACGCTTCCGTGTGGAACAATGCACAGTGGATTGGCTCACCGAAGCAAACAACTAATACTGCCTGCCTGTACTCCTATCAGATGAACGTTGATTTTAAAACTGACATCGGTAATAAAGCTGGCATTGTACTCTCTGCCCGAAATAAGGATAACTACGTATTATTTGATGTGGACATGGATAACCGCACACTTATGATTTATGAATATTGCGATAACGCTTGGGATGGCAGCACCAAAGAAGGCCATATTCCTACTGTGACTATTCTTGGCAGCAAAGTTGGCTACATAATTAGTAAGGATGCAGTTTCTGAGGGCTTAGAGCATGATTGGAATACAATCTCCATTACAGTGGATAACCGAGATCTTTCTGTTTCTATCAATAATGTGACCATAATTCAAAAAGAAGCTGACCTGATGCCAAATGCCGGATTTTTTGTTCCGCGCCGTGGATGTCTGTTCTCTATAGGCTTTAAGCAGTTAGGCAGTACTGCTTACTATGACAATCTTGTTATTTCTGACCCGAAAACCAACACTGTTTTCCAGAATGAAAGCTTCTCAGATGAATCTAGTATTTTCTCTGTTCTTGGTTCCTGTAATGATGGCATCTTGACTGTAAAAAATCAGTTTGAACTGGCTTGCCCTGTTCCAGCTATAAATCTGCTTGGTACTTTCCATGCAAACCCATCCAAAAAGATTGCCTCTGCCCGTCTATATGCAACAGCACGCGGTTCCTACCGTGTAAAAGTAAATGGCATTGACGCCGATGGCAGCTTTTTCGCACCAGGCTTTACTGATTATCGCCTTCGCATTTTCTATCAGACATATGATGTGACAAATCTGCTGCATGAGGGCGAAAATCAGCTTTTGGCTACCGTTGGCAAGGGTTATTACAATGGTTACTGCGGTTACAGCGGTCCTATGAAATATGGCGAGCAAAACTCTTTTATGGGACGCATGATCGTTACCTACACCGATGGAAGCAAGGATGAGCTTGTGACCGATAATTCATGGCTTTTTACTGATAAGGGCGCTGTAGTTGACTCTGACTATCTTGATGGTGAAAATTATGATGCGCGCCTGCTTCCAAAGGATTTGTCTCATATTGATAATAGTGACAAACGTTGGAAAGCATGTGGCGTTCTTCCATGGCCAAGCAAGCCAGTTCCTACAAATGGAACCTTTACTAATCCTGTAAAATTTGAACTTACAGCACAAGAAGGCCCGTCCGCTGTGATTGAGCGTGTGTTGACTCCTATCTCTATGCAGGAAATTCCGACTGGTCATTTTGTTTACGATCTTGGTCAGAACATGGTCGGAACAGTTCGCCTTCACTTAAAGGGTGAACGTGGCCTTTCAATTAAACTTCGCTACGGAGAAATGAGCTATGCAAACGGCGAAATCTACATCAAAAATATCCGCTCCGCTGCCAATACTGACACCTATACCTTTAGCGGTGATGAAAACGGAGAAACTTTTGTTCCTTCCTTTACATCACATGGTTTTCGCTATGTGGAAATCACAGGAAATGGCTGTGAGCTTTACGATATCAGCTGTGTAACAAGTTTAGAAGGTCTTGTTCTTTGCAACACACCAGAAACAACTGGAAGCTTTGAGTGTTCCGATCCGTTAGTCAATCAGCTTCAGAGCAACATTCAATGGGGACAGCGCGGCAATTCTCTTCTTGTGTACACCGATTGCCCACAGCGAAATGAGCGTATGGGCTGGACTGGTGATGCACAGGTCTTCGCACCGACTGCTGCCTTTAACATGGATGTTCAGTCATTTATGAATAAATGGCTTCTTGATGTGCGCGACGGTCAGCTAATGTATAATCGTCAGGGCGCTGTCCCGGATACGGCACCTCTTGGCGGCGATAACCGTCCTGCCGGATGTGCCGGTTGGGCAGATGCTTCTGTAATTGTTCCTTGGGAAATGTATCTGGCCTACGGCGATACTCGTGTTCTTGAAGAAAATTATGAGTGCATGGCGCGTTGGATTGCTTACCAAAGTCTTGATTCACGCCAAAACTGCGGTCTTCGCACTGTCGATGGTGTACAAAGACATGATCAGTCCGATCTTTCTTCTAAACCTTTTATTCAGGTTCAGCAAAGCCGAGGCGATCATCTGACATTTGATGAATCTACTCCATTTATCCTGACAGCAACTGCTTATGCCGCTTATGTTGCTGACTTGATAGCTCGCATTGCACGAATTTTAGGAAAGACAGATGATGCCGCCTTTTATCAAAAACGTTTCGAAGATATTCGCACTGCCTTCCGTGAGGCTTGGGTCCAGCCAGACGGTTCTTTAGCTTACTGGGGTGAGATGAGCAAAGGCACACCGCAGGCAGATGGTACTATTATCAATCAGACACGCTATTGTGAGAATGCAGGAAGCACCCATCATCCAAGCCAAACAGCCTATGCACTTGCGATTGATTTTAATCTCATGCCTGAAGAAACAATGGCGCAGACAACCCATTATTTTGTCGAGTCGATCCATAGAAGAGACAATCATCTTTCTGTTGGTTTCCTTGGAATCAGTCACCTGCTTCCTGCACTGACAAAATGTGGACAGAATGAGCTTGCTTTTGCGCTCTTAGAGCAAAAAGGTAATCCAGGATGGCTTTACAGCGTTATAAATGGTGCAACTACTATCTGGGAGCGTTGGAACTCTTACATTGCAGAAACAGGCACATTCGGTGACGTTTCAATGAATTCATTCAACCACTATGCATATGGTTCAATTGGACAGTGGCTCTACCGCACCGTTCTCGGTATTCAGACAGGAGAAGAAAAAGACGAGGCTGGCTATCATCGAATTTTCTTGACACCTTCCTGGGGTGGCGCTCTGAGCTTTGCAAAAGGTGAACAAGCGACACCGTTTGGAAAAATTACTTCCTCCTGGGAAAAGAAAGAGAACTCGATTGTGTATCACTGCACGATACCAGCAAACACAACTGCCCATTTATCACTTCCAGCTATTGGTCACAATAGTGTACAAATCCTCGAAGGTGCTGCAATAGCAGATACTGCTGTATCTGGTGTGGCTGACTTCGAGCTTGTAAGCGGAAGCTATACTTTTAAAATTTGTTAACTATTCATAGTAAGCAAAATGCATTCTGAAAATGTGACTCTGAGTAGTTTTGAAATCCACTAAAAAGGCGAGCATCATGTATGCCTGACAGTAATGCTGCTTGACACACATGTATGCTCGCCGTTTTGTTATTGAAAAAAATAATTTTATCGTCAATTACTATTACAAAAATACCTATCATACGTCTCATACAGATCATCTGATGTAAAAGCTGATGTCTGATAGAAATGCAGATTCTTCCATATCTCCTCTGAAATACCAACAGTATGTTCCTTTGCATATGACGTAAAACTTTGTGACCATGTTGCATAGCGAAGCTTTCCGAATACCTGACTTTCATTTTCAGAGCTAAGTACCTCGTCAAAATCATCAACACAGCGAATCAAATAATAATTCTGCTCTGTCTGAATAATATCGCTGACTTCACCATCACTCATGTAGATAGCTGTTTCCTCCAAAATTGGATTTAGCGTTCCGCGGCTTACCTGATATTCAATCTGCGAAAAGCGACTTACTTCTTTTGCAACACTCTCAAAATCTTCGCCTGATGAAATGCGCTCCTTCGCCTGTTCAATTTCCTCGTATGATGGTGCTGCGATCAACTGAAGTATCATAACACGCTTATCATTATCACTAACTTCTGTGTTTATACCTGAGCAAAGCTCATCAATTGTCTTCTGTGCAATGCGATACTTTTCATACAAAGATGCTGCTTTTGACTCGTCTGACTGGATATAGCTTTTCTCCTCATCAGACAGACTTCCATAATAATCGGCTGCAGCAGCCTGACAGGCACTGCGCTCCTCATCTGTAAGTGTTACACCAAGCCCTGATGCCATATCGTTTAAAAGTACTAACGTGCACAGTTCTTCTTTTATTCTGCCATCACGCAGATAATCGGAAAAATCACTCTCTCCTGCTTTTTCCTTCCAAAAATCGGTTTCTCCCAGATTTTCATAATAAAGATTATAACGTGTTTGAAAATCCAGAAAGACCAGACTGCACTCTTCTAAGCTCAGTCTGGTTTTTGTTCCGCTAAAAAGAATATGATCATTTAAAGATGTAGAAAGTACAACGTCTCTGCATCCACTAAAGCAAAGCCCTGCCAGACATGCTGTCAAACCTATTATTTGTTTTCTCAATGCTGATACCTCTTTTTCATCATTAATCATCTTAGATCACGTGAACGAATACAGTAAAGCAGCCCATTCGTAAATGAAACTGCTGCCTTCTCATCACATATCTCATTGCTTATACAGCGTGTACTTCCCTTTTTCAAGGTGAAATTTTCAACATTATAAACAAATCCCTTTAATGTAATGCCTTGTGTCTGATCTGTGTAGGATAAAAATGATACATACTTCCAATCAGCCATTTTTTCAAGCAAAATAGGGCCATCTAGCAGCCTGATTCGATTTTGCTGATCAATTATTTCACATTCAATGCCTTTTGTAAGGGGAATATGAAGAAGTTCCAGATTGCCGAGCATATGATCCATACGGCCTCCTGTTGCACCAAGAATCCAAATCTTATCTGGTTTTTGATCTACTGCAAACTGCACAGCAAGCTCTGCATCTGTCTCATCCTTTTCAGGTGGAAAGGAGAGTAACTTTGTATTTTGATCCTCCTCAAAATGACAAAGCACATCTTTTGAGACTGTGTCAAAATCTCCCATTCCACAATCGCATGGAATACCTGCTGCCAAAACTTTTTCAAGTGCTCCATCTGCAGCCACCACAAAATGTGGCTGCATTTTTTCATAGCACTCCTTTAAAAACAAAGCATCTAATGTTCCGCCCAATACAATCAATAAGTTCTTCATTCTCTGCATACCTGTCCTGCTTTTATTTGTGCCTATACATCATACCTTCTCTGAATGGTTCATTGCCTCCAGAAGATCGTGTACATTTTGTCCAATATTGCCTTTAAACACACTGCTTCCGCTGACAAGAATATCACTTCCTGCATCTGCTGCTTCCAGAGCAGTTTCAAGACAAATTCCACCATCCACTTCAATCAAAACAGAATCAAATCCATTCTCATTTAAATACTTATGCAGTGTCTCCACCTTTTTCGTTACTGAATGGATATATTTCTGTCCTCCAAATCCAGGCTGTACTGTCATGGCAAGCACCATATCTGTCAGATGAAGATATGGATAGACCTCCTCAATCGGGGTATGTGGGTTAACTGCAAGTCCTGCCTTACAGCCACACTCACGAATCCACCTTAAAGTAGCCTCAACATCCTCACATGCTTCCAGATGAATCGTGATCATATCACTTCCGGATTCTGCAAACTCTTTGATATAACGGATCGGCTCCTGGATCATCAAATGGACATCAAATACACCTGAAAATGCCTTTCTTAGTGTTTTGACAATCGGAAATCCAAATGAGATGCTAGGTACAAAATTGCCATCCATCACATCAATGTGAAGCCATTTCACGTCTGCCTCTTTTAATTCCTGAAGTTGTTTTTCTAAACACGAAAAATCTGCTGATAGTAAAGATACTGCCAAATCTGCCATGTGTTACTTTCCTTTCCTTTATTTATATCGTCTTACTGCATTTAATTCTTTATAAAAAGCTGTATAGCTTTCATAACGATTTTGACTGATTTTTCCATTTTGGACTGCTTCCTTTATGCCGCACGACGGCTCTGAAATATGAGAACATCCTGTAAAGCGGCATTTACCAAGATAAGGTGAAAACTCTGGAAAAAGCAGCTCGAGTTCTTCCTTTTCAAGAGAGAGCACATCTAATGAGCTAAATCCAGGTGTATCAAATAAAAATGTCTGATGACCCAGATAAAAAATCTCTGAATGCCTTGTCGTATGCTTTCCTCTTTTTATTTTCTCACTGACTTCGCCAGTATCCATCCCTGCTTCCGGACAAAAATGATTTACCAGCGT
The DNA here is from genome assembly GCF_037349415.1 of Anthropogastromicrobium sp. Lineage (NCBI taxonomy): Bacteria > Bacillati > Bacillota > Clostridia > Lachnospirales > Lachnospiraceae > Anthropogastromicrobium > Anthropogastromicrobium sp. The sequence goes on along the minus strand of NZ_JAXWCK010000044.1, from coordinate 29,363 downwards.
TGATTTTCCAACACCGCTCGGACCTGCAAAGGCTGTCACCTTCCCTGAAAGAAGATGAAACAGTTTTTTGTGTCCTTCTCCTTCAAAATCATGATAGTCAGTAAAGCAAACAGGATAACCAGCTGGCTCATATATCATTTGAACCTCTTTTTTAAATTCTTCTGTCGCCAAATCAGCCTTTGTAAAACAAAGAATAACTGGTACATTTCGCTTTTCCATTAAAACAAGAAAACGATCCAGCAAATTAAAATTTGGTTCTGGCTCACGGCATGCAAATACGATCACTGCCTGATCTATATTTGCTACCGCTGGACGAAACAACTCGCTTCTTCGAGGAAGAAGCTCTGTAATGGAGCCTTTCTTTTCTTCCTCATCAAGCACCTCAATTGTCACTTCATCACCCACCAGAGGTTTTTTATGGTCTTTTCTGAAAATTCCTTTCGCCTTGCACTCGTACTGCAATTCATTCTCTGCCTGTACATAGTAAAATCCGGCAATTCCTTTGATGATTTTTCCCTGCATCCTGTAATTCCTTTACAATTATTTCAGCTTACAGCGCCTGCTGTGTCTGCCTGAGGCGCTGCTGCATCAGTACTCGGTGCCGGATCTGGGCTTGGTGCCGGCGCCGGATCTGTACTTGGTGCTGGTGCTGGATCTGTACTTGGTGCTGGTGCTGGATCTGTACTTGGTGCCGGCGCCGGATCTGTACTTGGCGCTGTTGCTGCCGGACCTGTACTGATAAAGACAATTACAGTATCTCCTGCATGCAAGGATCCGTCTGCACTAGTTGCAGCCCATCTTGTTACGCTTCCAACTGCCACATAATCACTTGACTCGTACTGAATCTGTGCACCAAGTGACATACCTGCAAGTGTAGATGTTGCCTGCTCCTGCGTCATATTTGTCAAATCATTAGCTCCTAAGCCTACTGTCGGCGGTCCAACACTAATTACAAGCTTTACAGTTGAATACTCTGGTACAGAAGTTCCGCCCTCTGGTACCTGACTAATTACAGTACCTGCTGGAACAGATGTGCTTTCTGCGTATTCAATTGAATAATAAAGATTTGCAGAACCTATTGCAGAATATGCGTATCCTTCTGCTGAATTACCGACAACACCTGGCACAACTGCCATCTTCGGTCCAAGACTTATAGAAAATGCAATCTCAGTTCCACTCTTTTGACTGGTACCTGGATCAAGGCTCTGACCGCATACCTGACCTGCCTCAGTATTGTCACTGTTAACTTCACTAATCGTTCCTACACTAAAGCCCGCCTGCTCAATTTTGGCGATTGCCTGCTGTTTTGTCATACCATAAAGATTCGGAACATCAATATATTCAGGTCCTAAACTAATGTAAACCTTTAAAGAATCTCCCGCCTGAAGATATCCTTTATCCGGCTCCATGCGAAGCACCATATCTTTTGCATATTCCTCACTGTATTCGCCAACATACTCTACATCAATGTCCTTAAAGCTCCTCAAATAATACTTTAGAATACTAACATTTCCATTGACATACAGTTTACCGTTAATCTCAAACTTATCACTTCCAAGGCTCAAATACACCTTTATGGTACTTCCCTTATCAACAACTGTACCCTTGTCATACTGCTGACGGCACACAAGACCAGTCGCATACTCGTCAGAATACTCATACGTTCTTGCCAAAACAATCTTAAGATCAGCTTCCTTTAATGCCTTTGTTGCTTCTGTAATACTCATACCAAGAAGCTCTGGCACCTTTGTTCTACCATCTGCATTCTGTCCCGATTCATCCTCATATGTTGAGATGATTGGATCATTAGCTGCAGCTGTCGTTTTTTTATTTGATGATATACTCGTTGGTGTACGCTGAAAGGCACCGGAAAGAGAACCTACAATATACACAAGCATAGCAAGCATGGCAACACCAAGCACAGAGCCAATTGCTGCCAGTATCTTATCAAATGCTGTTGCCTCATCTGGATCTCTCTTTACTTTTTTAGCACGAGAATGCTTTTCTCTTTTATAAGCTTCACTTGAAAAATTGTCGTCCTGATTTCCCGGACCATATGTCTCAAAATCAATCTGCTCGTGACGGCGCTGCTGAGCTGCTGCACTCTCTCTGGCAGGTGAGCGCTTAATCTGCTGACTCTTTAAGCTTCTTTCCTGATATGCTGTATTCTCATGCTGACCGTGGTCTGAACGATTGCGTATATCACGCATCTGTTCATCGCTCATAACAGTAGTCTCTCCATTTGCAGTCTCCTCAAGCTGAACAAAATGAACAAAACGCTCATTTGGTGCAACAAGTGCGTGGCGAAGATCCTTTATGAGATCTGCGCAGCTTGAATAACGCTGGTTAGGACGCTTTTGTGTACACTTGAAAATAATCTGTTCAAGGGCAACAGGAACACTTGGCTCAATGTTGCTTGGCGGCACCATTGCCTCATTGATATGCGCTATTGCTACTGCTACTGTCGTATCACCGTCAAACGGGACACGGCCAGTCACCATCTCATATATCGTAATTCCAAGTGAATAAATATCACTTCTCTCATCACAGTAGCCGCCTCTTGCCTGCTCCGGTGAAATATAATGCACAGAGCCTGCTGCACCGTAAAGGTTTGTTGTCTCATCTGTGATCGCTCTTGCAATTCCAAAATCAGCAACCTTAATACGGCCATCCTTTGATATAATAATATTCTGTGGCTTGATATCACGGTGCACAATATGACGTTTATGTGCAGCCTCAAGACCCTGAGCTACCTGAATGGCAATTCCGATAGACTCTTTTGTTCCTAATTTTCTCTTTCGTGTAATATATTCCTTAAGCGTAATACCATCAATAAGTTCCATTACAATGTAGTGAACATTGTCTTCTTCACCGACATCATAAACTCCAACCACATTGTTATGTGAAAGGCCGGCTGCTGCCTGTGCCTCCATCCGAAACTTTGCTACAAAGCTCTTATCCTTACAGAACTCTTCTTTTAATATCTTAATTGCTACCAGACGGCTTAGCTTTCTGTCTCTTGCCTTATATACATATGCCATGCCGCCGGAACCAATTTGCTCAAGGATTTCATATCTGCTGCTCAGAATTGTTCCTGTTCGTATCATCTTATCCTCCATAACCCTTTGGGTATTACTCCACTGATGCCAAAATAACAGAGATATTATCCTGACCTCCGTTTTCATTGGCCTGTTCAATCAGAACATTTGTCTTTTCTTCCAGTGAGGCTGCGCCCTTTGCAATCTCAAAAATTGCATCATCGCCGACCATGTTGGTCAAGCCATCCGAGCACAGCAAAAGTAGATCTCCCGGTACAACAGGTTCCTCAAAAATATCTGCTGCGGTATAATCATGAGAACCGAGTGCTCTCGTAATTATATTTTTCTTGCTCTGGTACTCCTCCGAATCTCTTGTAATCAAACCTTTGCGGTACATTTCCTCCACATAAGAATGATCTTTTGTGATCTGGCGGATTGTATCCGAAATCAGATACAATCTGCTGTCGCCTACCTGAAAAACATGAAGCTTACTTGCCTCATCCACAAATGCAAGCGTCAGCGTCGTTCCCATTCCTCTGTATTCTTCATAATCCTGTGACTTTTCATAGATTCTGCGGTTTACCACGCGAATGGCATCGCTCACAATAAGAAGCGGATTCTCATAAACGGATTCGCTGATGCATTCCACCAATTTCTCTACTGCATAGCGAGACGCAAAATCTCCTGCTTTATGACCGCCCATACCGTCGGCCACAATCAGAAGATTTGGCAGCTTCCCCACCGGTTTATCGGATGCAAAAACAGAATCCTGATTCTGGGAACGCATCCTTCCTATATCACTTTTACAACTAATCTGCATTCCAAAAACTCCTTTTATGTATGTTGTTCAAGATAGCTTTTTCGGAGTTGTCCGCATGCGCCGTCAATGTCACGGCCCATTTCTCTTCTAATAGTAACATGTATTGCACTTTTTTCAAGCAATTTTTTGAATTTTTCTATCTGAACCTGTCCAGACTGAACATAATTTCTTTCTTTAATCGGATTCACCGGAATCAGATTGACATGACAAGGAAAGCCATTCAAAAGTGCTGCAAGCTGTCTTGCCTCATCTTCATTGTCATTGACACCAGCTACCAGGCTGTATTCAAACGTAACGCGCCGTCCTGTAACCTCAAAATACTTTTTACAGGCTGCCAGCACATCTTGAATATGATACTTGTTTGCAATCGGCATCAATTCCTTTCGCACCGTATCATTTGGTGCATGAAGCGAAAGTGCTAATGTCACCTGACTGTGACGCGCTGTAAGCTGCTCAATTCCAGGAATTAAACCACAAGTCGAAATAGTTAAATTTCGCTGACTAATATTTAATCCTTCCTCACATGAGATCAAATCTAGAAAGCGAAATACATTCTCTGTATTATCAAATGGTTCTCCAGATCCCATCAAAACAACATTAGAAATACGCTCTCCAATATCCTTTTGAATCCTGTAGATCTGCTCTAGCATCTCACTTGGGCGAAGGCTTCTGACCAATCCATCAAGTGTAGAAGCACAAAAACGACAGCCCATACGGCAGCCGACTTGTGTGGAAATGCAGACGGAATTTCCAAAACGATAACGCATCAAAACGCTTTCTATCACATTTCCATCTTGGAGACGAAACAGATATTTTCTTGTTCCGTCTATTGAGGAGATCCGCACATCAACAGGCGTTAATACAACAAAATCAGCCTGCTCCTTCAATTTGCTTTTCAATGCGCCGGAAAGGTTGGTCATCTCATCAAAGGAAGAAACAAGATTCTTATGCATCCAGTTATAAAGCTGTTTTGCCCGAAACCCCTTCTCTCCCAGAGCACTCATCCATGTTGTCAGTTCCGGCAATGTCATAGATTTAATATCTTCTTTCATTTCGTTCTCCTGAATATTATTTTCTGCGAAGCCGTGCAACAAAGAATCCATCACACTGATTTTGTCCTGGAAGCAGCTTAAGCATGCCGCTTGATGGATCATTGCCCTCGATTTCTTCCTTAATAAAAGGAGCCAGACTTTCAAGTTCAAATGGCATCTGTGTTAAAAGATAACGAACATTTTCCTCATTTTCTTCTGGATTTATTGTGCATGTGCTGTAAACTAAAACACCACCCGGCTTTACAAGCTTAGCTGCATTAACAAGAATCTCTCGCTGTAAGCTTACAAGCTCAGTCAGACGTTCTTGTGTCAGCTGATACTTAATATCCGGTTTTCTTGATAAAATACCAAGACCAGAGCATGGCACATCAGCCAGTACATAATCTGCTGTCTCTTTTCTTTCCTCATCAGGCACACATGCATCCCACTGCTCAATCTGCATATTATCGGCATGACAGCGCACTCTGTTTTCTTCAATCAGTTCCAATTTTTCCCATGAAATATCACGGCTTAACACTTTCGTCGTGCCGCCTTTCGCATTTGCAAGATGAATGCTTTTTCCTCCCGGCGCTGCGCACATATCAATACAAAAACTATTTTCTTGTGGTGCAACACATTGAGCTGCCAGTGCTGAGCTTATATCCTGAATCTGAATAAGACCATCCTGAAATACCTTTGTACGGCGAATATCACCTGCGTCTGTTAGTTCAAGACAATCGTCTGCATAAGGTGCTTTCGTTACAGAAATACCTTCTTTCTCTAAAGACGAAACTATTTCTTCTATGCTGTATCTTCCTGTATGACAATGCACATACATTGGATGGCCGCTCTGAGAAACAACAGATTCAAGATATGCTGTTGCCGTCTCTTTTGGATACCAGCTAAGCAGCTTATCATAAAGCCACTGCGGAACAGAATAATAGACAGATGGCTGATCGCTCCAGTCAAGTGTTGGAATGAGTACTGCCATCTTTCGCGTAACAGCATTGACAAATCCTTTTAATGACCAAAAACCCTTCTTTGCTGCAAGCTTGACAGCCTCACTGCAAACTGCATGCTCCGGAACATCCATATATTTCAGCTGATAAGCAGCCATTCTTAAAATGTTTCGAATAACTGGCTTTTGCTTAGAAGCTTTTACGGATGCTGCCTTGTCAATTATTGCATCTAGCTCAATTTTTCGCTCTACACAGCCTCGTGAAAGACGCGCGATAAAAGAACGATCCTTTTGAGGCAGATAACTATATTTATCAAGTGCCTGGCGAATCACGATATGAGAGAATTGATTCTTCTCTAACACCTCAATTAAAATTGCCAGCACAATCTCTCTCTCATTTTCTTTTTTTGTCTCAGTCATCTCTGCGTCTTCCTCCTGTTAAAATCAAAAGACGAAGCAGCTGTAAAATAGATGCTGCTGCACTAGCTACATACGTCAATGCTGCTGCTTTTAACACACGTGCCGTCTGTCCAACTTCGTCACCAATCAGTATATGCTCTTGATCAAGTAAGCGCACTGCACGTCTGGAGGCATTGATTTCTACAGGAAGCGTTACAAGCTGAAACAATACAACTAAACTAAATAACAACAGTCCGGCATTTAAAAATAGACTGCCTGTGGAACTGTTAATAAAAAGACCAATTACAATTAACGGCCATGACAAATAAGAACCAAAATTGACAACTGGAACGAGTGCGCTTCGAATAGAAAGCGGCACATAGCCTTTCGCATGCTGCATTGCATGACCACACTCATGAGCTGCAACACCAATAGCAGCTACAGTTGTTGCATTGTATACTGCATCTGAAAGACTAAGCGTTTTGTTTCGCGGATCATAATGATCTGTCAAACTGCCTGATATGTGCTGAATCTGCACATCATAAATGCCCTGTGAGTGCAAAAGCTTTTGTGCAGCCTGCGCACCTGTCAGACCACTTCTTGCATAGACAGATGAATAACGATTAAATGTTCTGTTTACTAATGCTGATGCACCTACTGAAAACAGTGCACCAATTAAAACAAGTATATAAGTAGGATCCCAGTAATAATATGGCATACACTTCACCTCCGTGATGTTATATTTTTATGCCTTTCACACCTGTGTAAATAACTCTCCCTGTGCAATTGGATAACCTCTCAGGTAAGCATCAACTGTCATGTTCTTTTTTCCCTCCGGCTGAAGCATACGAAGTGACAATGCACCATTACCAGCCTTAACAATCAGCTGATCTTTTTCACTGACAATAACAGTTCCTGGCGTAGCTGCCGCCTGACTTTCTGTAAGCGTTTCCTGACAAACTACATCACAATCCCAAATCTTAACTGTTTTTCCATGTATCTTTGTAAAGGTACCTGGCCATGAATTTAAGCCTCGAACTAATCGCTCAATACGATCAGCATCCATTGTCCAGTCAATATTTCCCATTGTTTTTTCAAGCTTAGGTGCATATGTGCTTTCTTCCTCGCACTGCGGAATACGAACTGCACTTCCATCCTCTAACTGATCAATTGTCTTCAAAAGAAGCGGACCGCCCATCATGCTAAGCTTATCGTGCAGGCTGTCTCCTGTCTCCTTAGGATCAAGTGTGACTGTGTCCTTAAGCAACATATCACCCTTATCGATCTCACGACACATATACATTGTCGTAACACCGCTTTCCTTTTCGCCATTTATAACAGCCCACTGAATCGGACCTGCACCGCGATACTTTGGAAGCAAAGATGCATGCACATTGATACAGCCATACTTTGGCATTTCACGAATCTTCTTTGTAACAAACTGGCCAAATGCGACAACTACAATTAACTCTGGCTCATAGGCACGAAGCTCATCTATAACTTCTGGCACACTCACATTTACTGGCTGCATCACAGGAATATTATGTGCAAGTGCACACTCCTTTACCGGTGAAAACTGCATATTTTTTCCTCTGCCCTTTGGTCTGTCTGGCTGTGTGACAACCGCAACAACCTCATGTCTGCTATTAATAAGACTTTGTAATACCGGAACTGCAAAATCTGGTGTTCCCATAAAAATAATTCTCAAACCAACCACTCCTTTGTCTTGATTTTCTTATTTGTGAATTTCTTCTTCAGTAAATTCCTCATAAGCATCCTCGTACAGTTCTTCTTCCTCATCCTCCGGCAAATCTTCATTATTGATCAGACCGCCCTCTGCCTTATCACTGTACAAAATACCATCAAGATGATCGCACTCATGACAAATGCATCTTGCCAGAAGACCTTCGCCCTCTAAGACGTATTCCTCTCCGCGCTCATTTAATGCCTTTACCTTTACATAATCAGGTCTTGTTACAATACCGCTCTTTCCCGGAATGCTAAGACATCCCTCATAGCCTGTCTGCTCACCGCTAACCTCTAAAATTTGTGGATTGATCAATACATGCTGATTGTCATCTGTATCCATAACAACAATGCGCTTTAATACACCGATCTGCGGAGCTGCCAAGCCTACACCGCCGCTCTCATACATTGTATCAAACATATCCTCGATTAAAATTCTTGTTCTTAAACTTACAGACTTTACTGGCTTGCATACCTTGCGAAGACACTCATCGCCCTCTGTTCTAACTGTTCTGATTCCCATATTGTACTCCTCTCTCATATCACAATAAAACGTATCAGCAGACAGTTACAAAAATAGATACTTTCTGTACAGCTGCCTGTTCTGTTATCTCTTGAATAAGCTCCATAGCCTCTAAATACGCTTTATGATCGTTACTTCTTATATAAAGATGCTTTCTCCACATATCCTTGAGCCTTGCAATTGGTGCATCTGAAGGCCCAATTATTTTAATTATATCACAAAATCTTTTATTTATCAACAACTGTACCTGCCAAATCCACTGATTAGCCAGTTTCTCATCTGCAGAAACAGCCATTACCTCGCACATCCAGCCGATTGGCGGATACTGCATCCGCCTTCTAAAACGAATTTCCTGATTATAAAATGATTCATAATCCTGATTAGCTGCTGTCTGAATGCTATAATTTTCTGGATCATATGTCTGAATTATTACATTTCCAGGCTCCATTCCACGCCCTGCACGTCCCGCTGCCTGCGTTAAAAGCTGGAATGTACGCTCGCTGCTTCGAAAATCACAATTATATAGTGACATATCAGCTGCCAAAATCCCAACCAACGTAACACCTGGAAAATCATGGCCTTTGACAATCATCTGTGTGCCGACTAAAATATCAGCCTCTCTTCTTCTAAATGAATCAAGAATCTGCTCATGACCATCCTTCTTAGAAGTCGTATCCATATCCATACGAAGCACTCGTGCAGATGGAAATTGAGCCTTAATCATCATCTCTGCTTTCTGTGTACCAAGACCAAAGCCTGCCAGATATGGTGAACCACACAAAGGACAGCTGCGCGGCATCGCTTTTGTATAACCACAATAATGGCAAACAAGCTTATCTCCTAGATGCTCTGTTAATGCAACATCACAATGCGGACATTCAATTGGTTTTCCGCATGAACGACAGCTGACTACACGAGAAAAACCTCTGCGATTTATAAACAACATCATCTGCTGCTTCTTTGCCAGGCATTCCTCCATTTTTTCACGAAGCTCTCTTGAAAAAACAGAACGGTTTCCTGACGCAAGCTCTTTTCGCATGTCCACAACCTGCACATTTGGCAGGCAGCTTCCTAATACAGCACGTTTCGTCAGACAAAACTTGCGATACTCACCTGATTCAGCTCTTGAAAATGATTCAATTGAAGGAGTCGCTGACCCAAGAAGAAGAAGAGAATTTGTTAGCTGCGCCAACTTGTCTGCTGTCTCTCTTGTGTGATAGCGAGGAATCTGCTCACTGTTATAAGCACTTTCCTGTTCTTCATCTACAATAATAAGACCCAGATTTGAAAATGGTGTGAATAGCGCTGACCGCGGTCCAACCATAATTGAAATTTCTCCATTTCTTGCTCTCTCTAACTGATCACTTCGCTCTCCGTCTGAAAGTCTTGAGTTGATCATAGAAACCTGTTCACCAAAACGGCTATAGAAATTTAAAATCACCTGATATGTCAACGAAATTTCTGGAATTAGAACAATTACCTGCTTATTCTGATGAATCATCCACTCAATCAGATGCATATACACTTCTGTTTTTCCGCTTCCAGTTATGCCATAAAGTAAGGCCGGTGTGCGCACTCCGGCCTGATAGGAAGAAATCAGCTTATCTACTATAGCTTGCTGTTCTTCATTTAACTGTTTTTTTTCTAAGCTGGCAGATTCTTTTGGCAGCACGCTTCGGTAAAAACGCTTTGTCTCAATCTGAATCAGTTTTTCTTCTTCAAGAGCTTTAATTGCATCTGATGCAATTTTTAGCTGCTGTCTGGCAAAAGCAGATGAAATATAGTCTCTGCAAAGAAGAGCCTCCATCAGACGCACGCGTCCCTTCCAGTTCTTTTTCCTTGCAAGATCAAGATAGTCTAGAAAACGTTTTTCATCTGATGTGCGCACAAGAAAGCTTACCTGCTTCGGACGTACATTTTTTCTGACTGGCATAACAACACGAAGTGACTGAATCAAATTTCCGCCATACTCCCGATACATCCAAACGGCAAGTGCAATTCTTATCTTATCTGATGAATTGTCATCTGAAATAATTTCTGTAAGTTCCTTAATCCTGTCAGGATCAATATTAGCTTTCGTACCTAATTTTAAAACAAAGCCTTTTTTTTGCGTATTCCTTCGTCCAAATGGGACAAGTACCCACATTCCAGGCTGAACCTGCCCCACAAGACTTTCTGGAATACGGTACTGAAACGGCCTGTCAAGCGACTCATGTGAAATATCAATTACTATATCTGCGTACACAAAAGCCTCCTTACTGCTCCATCAGATATTTTGTAATTTCCTTTAATCCGATTGCGTTAGATGCCTTTAAGTAAACAACATCGCCTGCTTTTAAATTCTGATTTAAGTATTCTGCAGCCTGCATCTTGTCATCAAATTCATGTATCAAATAGCTGCATTTTTTTTGTCTTGCACCATCTGCAATTGCTTTTGCTGTATCTCCGATTACGATAAGCTCATTTATAGGCTCTGATGCTATCTTTTCGCCAACCTCTCGATGATACTTTAGAGTATTTTCTCCAAGCTCACGCATTTCACTAAGAACTGCAATCTTTCTGCCAGACGTTTCAAAGCCGCCTAATACATTTACTCCTGCCACCATAGATGCCGGGCTTGCATTATATGTATCATCAATAACTTTATAATCTTTTACATCCATGATCTGTAAACGATTCTGAAAACCAGTAAATGTATAAAGAGATTTAGCTGCCAATGTCACATCTACACCATTTAAATGTGCTGCTGCAAGTGCTGCTGTCGCATTTAAAACATTGTGCTGTCCCAAAACAGACAATACAACTGGCACACGCATTTCGTTATGTACAAACGTAAATGCATAGTGGCCATTTTCCATATGAATATCCTCTGCTCTATAATCACAATACTCTTTTGTTCCGTACAAAACATAAGGATAACCTGTAGACTCTCTAAACTTATACAGCAATTCGTCGTCTCCATTTACAATCAAAAGACCCTCTTTTCCAAAGCCCTTTGAAATCGTATACTTTTCATGGCAGATTGCTTCCTGTGAGCCATAAAACTCAATATGAGCAACTCCTACATTTGTAAGAACTGCCATCTTAAGCTGCGCAATTTCACTTATAGTGCCTAGCTCTCCAGGAACATTCATTCCCAGCTCTAAAACTGCAATATCATAGTCGTTGCTCATCAAAGACATGGTGATTGGAAGACCGACAGAGCTGTTATAATTTTTCTGTGTCTTATATACCTTCTTTTCTGCTGAAAGCGCATAAGCAATCATCTCTCTTGTCGTTGTCTTTCCAACGCTTCCTGTCACGCCAATGGCAGGCACAGTAACACGGCTGCGGCAGAGCTTTCCAATCTCATGAAGAGCCAGTACAGTATCTTCCACGCGAATCCATGCGTGATTCGGATCATCCATGCTGTCATGCTCGCTTGTCAGAGTTGCCACACAGCCAACTGAAAATGCACCGTCAATAAAACGATGAGCGTCTACTTTTGCTCCAATGATCGGGATAAACAAGTCATTTCCCTGGCTGCTTCTTGAATCAATGGAAAGATGATCGATCTGCTGCTTTTCATCTCCACACAGCAATTTTCCCTTTGTTGCTTCTACAATATCTTTTATACAAATATTAATCACTTGCTGACCTTGCCTTTCTTTGTCTTTTCGATAGATTCCACAATATCTCTTTCAGAAAATGCCTCCACCTTTCCAGCGATTTCCTGTGTATCTTCATGTCCCTTCCCAACAAGTACAAGAAGATCGCCTGGCCTCATCTGGCTCATGCAGTAGCCTATAGCCTCTTTACGGTCCCGTATTACCACATAGTCGCCTGTCACACCCAAAAGTATATCAGCTAAAATTTGCTCAAATGGTTCGTCTCTGGAATTATCCTGCGTGATAATTGTCAAATCAGCTAATTCACTGCTGACGCGCCCCATCGCACTGCGTCGCACGGCACTTCTGTTTCCTCCACATCCAAACATACACAAAATTCTGTTTGGATGATATACCCGAAGTGATTCCAACAGATTTTTCAGGCTGGCTTCATTATGTGCATAGTCAATCATAATCGTTCCGCCTTGAAAATGACCCACCATTTCAAAGCGCCCCCGAACGGAAAATGTACTAAAATCCAACTGGTATGAATCATATTGCTCATCTGATGTTAATAGGCAAAAAGCAGAAAGCGCTGCTGCTGCATTGCTGACATTGCAAAGTCCCGGAAGCTTTAAGCTTATACTTCTTGCAGGCATTTTTTGCCAATGCCATAAAAAATGCTGGTATAATCCGTCTATCTCGACATCTTTTTCAATTTCAGATGCATAGCCATCTGCACAGACACTCGCTGAATACCAGCTGCACACACCATTCTTATCTGCTGCAATCTCAAATGAAAATGGATCATCTCTGTTTAAGAGTACTTTTTTGCAATTCTCAAAAAATCTTTTTTTCCAGTAGGCATACTCTAAAAAAGAGGCATGTTCATTTCCCCCAATATGATCTGGATAAATATTTGTAAAGATTCCCAAATCAAATGTAAGACCTGCTATTCGTCCCTGCTTAACTGCAAGAGAGGACACCTCTGCAATAAAATGTGTGCATCCGGCCTTAACTGCCTCTGCAATAAAGCCATATAATTCAAACAGCTCTGGTGTCGTATGACTGCTTTTTGTCACGCGATCCTTTAAAAAGAAGCCATTTGTTCCAACAGTGGCACATAACATATGATTATCTAAAAAAAGCTTCTGAAGCATCGCGCAGACCGTTGTTTTTCCCTTGGTACCAGTCACGCCGATCAACAGAAGCTTTTCCTTAGAAAAATCATAAAAATTCGATGCCAGACGCGCTTGTGTCTGCGCTGACACATCTGTTTCTATAACGCAAATATCCTTTTGAGAAGATAAAATACGCCTGCTATCTTCATCATATTTCTCACAGATAACTGCGGCCGCACCTAAAGATAGTGCCTGCCGCAGATATTGTTTTCCACTTGTATGTGTTCCAGTGCGGCAAAAAAATAAATTTCCGCACTTTATCTTTCTTGAATCTTCACAAAGCCCTGTAATCTCACAATTTTCTGGGCTTCCCTGCTGTAAATGATACTCGATTTCTTTTAAAAGTATATCTAGTTTCATTCAGCCTCCTGATTCATAATGATATTTAGAACAATCCTGTGATATGGCCGTCATCGTCCACATCAATGTTAAAAGCAGCTGGTGCCTTCGGCAGTCCTGGCATTGTCATAACATCACCTGTCAGTACAACGACAAAGCCTGCACCTGCACTTACATATACATCGCGCACGGTAATCTTGAAGTTTTCAGGTCTGCCTAATTTCTTTGCATCATCAGACAAAGAATACTGATTCTTTGCCATACATACCGGAAGCTCACCAAAACCGAGCTCTGTCAGCTTCTTTAATGCACGATTAGCTGCCGGCTGGAATACAACACCGTCTGCTCCATAAATTTCTTTTGCGATTGTAGTAATCTTATCTTTTAACGCCATCTCAAGCGGATACAGCGGATGATATTCAGACTTCTTTGTCTCAAGTGTCTTAACAACCTTATTTGCCAATTCAACACCTCCGTCACCGCCGTCTGCCCATACCTTTGACAGTGCAAACTCGCATCCTCTCTCCTCACAGAAACTGCGAATATATTCATATTCTTCCTCGGTATCTGTTAAGAAGGAATTTAAGGTAACAACAATCGGAACACCAAACTTCTGGATATTCTCAATATGCTTCTCTAAGTTTACAATACCCTTCTTTACTGCCTCAAGGTTCGGTGCTGCCAACTCATCCTTCTTTACGCCGCCATTGTATTTTAATGCCTTTACAGTTGCTACGATAACTACAGCATCCGGCTTTAGACCTGCTGCACGGCATTTGATGTCCATAAATTTCTCTGCACCAAGATCTGCACCAAAGCCTGCCTCTGTAACAGCAATATCAGATAATTTCAGCGCCATCTTAGTTGCCTTTACACTATTGCAGCCATGTGCAATATTGGCAAACGGTCCGCCATGTACAAGTGCTGGTGTATGCTCAAGTGTCTGGATTACATTTGGCTTGATGGCATCCTTTAACAATGCTGCCATTGCACCAACTGCCTTTAAGTCTGCTGCTGTAACTGGCTCTCCGTCCATATTATATGCAACAATAATCTTTCCCAGTCTTTCTTTTAAATCACGGATGTTATTGCACAGACAAAGAATTGCCATAATCTCAGATGCAACAGTAATAACAAAATGATCTTCGCGAACAACTCCGTCTGCCTTTGCACCCAATCCAACAACCACATTTCTAAGAACACGGTCGTTCATATCAATACAACGCTTCCACACAATATTTCTTGTGTCAATACGAAGTTCATTTCCCTGCTGAATGTGATTGTCAAGCATCGCTGCCAGCAAATTATTTGCAGATGTGATTGCATGGAAATCACCTGTGAAATGAAGGTTCATATCCTCCATCGGAACTACCTGAGAGTAGCCACCTCCTGCAGCACCACCCTTTACACCAAAGCACGGTCCAAGAGAAGGCTCACGCAGTGCAACAATTGCCTTCTTGCCAATCTTGTTTAATGCCTGTGTAAGTCCAATGCTGATAGTTGTCTTTCCCTCTCCTGCCGGAGTTGGGTTAATTGCAGTTACCAA
Source organism: Anthropogastromicrobium sp. (assembly GCF_037349415.1). Classification (NCBI taxonomy): domain Bacteria; kingdom Bacillati; phylum Bacillota; class Clostridia; order Lachnospirales; family Lachnospiraceae; genus Anthropogastromicrobium; species Anthropogastromicrobium sp. Next base: position 14,195 of record NZ_JAXWCK010000044.1, on the reverse strand, counting down.
AACCAGCTTTCCATCTGGTCTGTCCTTAATGCGGTTCCATAGCTCATCGGAAAGCTTTGCCTTATACTTTCCATACAATTCCATGTCATCCTCTGTAATACCAAAACCTGCTGTCACCTCGCGGATCGGCATCATCTGTGCCTCCTGTGCGATTTGGATGTCTGTCTTCATAAACGTATCCTCCCTTGTCCTGTAGTTACCTGCTCTGCAAGTACTCTTCAAACTCTTCGGCCTTCATTAAGACCTTGCGCGGTTTTGTTCCCTCATCCTTGCTGACCACTCCCGCTGCATAGAGCTGGTCCATGATGCGTGCTGCACGATTGAATCCGATTCTAAGATGGCGCTGCAGATTACCAATAGAAGCCTTTTCCTGCTCAATGATAAATCTTCCTGCTGTCTCAAACAGCTCATCCTGATCACCGCCTGGCAGGCTGCTTCCCGGCATATTTGCCTGAAGATCAATATTTGTGTTGATCTCTCCGCCTCTTACATTTTTCTGCTGAGTTAAGAAGTTTACAACCTCTGTTACCTCATCATCAGACACAAATGCGCCCTGAACACGAACTGGCTTGCTGATATAATACGGATGAAACAGCATATCGCCCTTTCCAAGGAGCTTTTCTGCTCCTGTCTCATCCAGAATAGTTCTGGAATCGATTCCGCTAGCAACACTAAAGGCAATTCTTGATGGAATATTTGCCTTGATCACACCAGTAATGACATTTACTGATGGTCGCTGTGTCGCAATAATCAGATGAATACCAGCTGCTCTGGCTTTCTGTGCTAGCTTCTGAATTGCATCCTCTACATCTGTTCCTGCTGTCATCATCAGATCTGCCAACTCATCAACAATTACGATGATCTGTGGGATTTTTTCCGGACGATCCTTGCCCGGAACATCCTCGATCTGATCAATCTGTGCATTATATCCAATGATATTCCTTGCTTTATGCTCAGCGAACTTTTTATATCGCTCCTCCATCTCATTTACTGCCCAATTTAATGCAGCAGCAGCCTTCTTCGGGTCTGTTACAACCGGAATAAGAAGATGTGGAATACCATTATAAACACTAAGCTCAACCACTTTCGGATCAATCATAATTAATTTTACCTCAGAAGGTCTTGCTTTGTAAAGGATACTCATAATAATTGTATTGATGCAGACTGATTTTCCTGAACCGGTCTGACCGGCAATCAAAAGATGCGGCATCTTTTCGATATCGGCAACGACAGTTTTTCCCGCAATATCCTTTCCTGCGGCAAAAATAGTCTTCGACTTTGCTTTTGTAAATTCATCACTTTCCAGAAGATCACGAAATGCAACCATCTGTTTTTCCTTGTTTGGCACTTCAATACCAATCGCTGCCTTTCCTGGAATTGGTGCCTCAATACGAATATCTTCTGCGGCAAGATTAAGCTTAATATCATCAGCCAGATTAACAATCTTGCTGACCTTTACGCCCTGCTCTGGCTGTAACTCATAACGTGTAACACTCGGTCCTCTGCTAATATTTGTAATCGTAACACCTACACCAAAATCCTGCAGTGTACGCTTTAGCTTATCTGCCGTCTCCTGCATACTTCTAGCAAGCTCTTCGCGCCCCTTGCCTGATGCAGTTCCCGGTGTAAGAAGATCTGTTGACGGAAAGATATATTCTTTTGGCTCCTCATATGCGATCGGAACAACCTTTTCATCGTACTGATCTAGTCTTTCCTTAATTTTCACCGAATCCTTCGGACGCTTATTTTCTCCTGGAAGACCATCAAGCTCGACTGTTATCACCTTTCCAGTTGCAGTACGAACTGTTTTTGTATATACAGACTCATCCTCATCATGCTTCCCTGTATTTTTTGTATCACGCATAAGCATTCGATAGTCCACCGACTCATCTCCTGCTGCCGATGCCCCTGAAATATCTTCTTCTGTTTCATCTGCAGCATCTGTCAAGACAGTATCGGATGACACATTTTCGGATGAGACATTTTCAAATGATGCATTTTCAGATGACGTATTCTCGGATGACTCAGTATCTGAAGATGATTCCATTGCCTTATTTATAATATTTTCTGAAATATCGTCAAACTCCAGATCATCTTCTTCGTTTACTTCATCATCAGTCTCAAGCACCCAGCCATCATCATGTTTTTGCGGCTCTTCTTCTAAAATATTGCTTGTATCAAGGCGAAGCGGTGTCGTAATTTCCTCACCTTCAATAAACATGCTTGGCTGTGTGACCTTATTTGTATCTTCTGCTGACTTTTGCTCTTCCTTTCCAAGAACAACCTCTTTCATGCTGCGGTCTTCTTCTTCAAGCTCTGTATTTGTACGCAGTTCGCGCTTTCCCTGTGAGCCTTGTTCCTTTAACAGCTCACGATTCAATGCTTCCTGCCTTTTACTTTCTTCCAGCTGAATATTTACAAATTCACGATTGATATTTTTCTTTTCGAGAATTTCCTGTCTTTGCTTTTGTAAATTTTCCAGACGCATCCGCTGCATCTTGAGCTGCTCATTTTCTTCCTGCTCTCTGTGCAAACGCTTTTCCTGTGCACGAATCTTACGTCTTCCCTGCTGAAGCTTATGATGGGAAGAAACTGCACGATAAGCATTTTTCGAGTTTTGCTGCAGCTGTGTAACTACAGAATGGCCGAAAAACAATACTACACTGATAAAAAGGCATGCAATCATAATGACAAATGATCCAATGATTCCAAATGCACTATATAAAACGCCAAACAAAGTGTGGCCAACAAGACCTCCTCCTACTGTAAAGATGTTTGATGTTTCATAGACAATTGATAAAATTGTTTCAATTGACAAAAACAGCAAGATACTCGCTGTCACCTTCTGAATCAATCCGCTGTTATGCCAGTTACTTATTATAAAACATGGCAAAAGAAATAAAATAAGCGGCATACAATAAGCCATTACGCCAAACCATCTAAAATTATATGTATGCAGAAGCTGCATCAGACCTCCGCCTGTAAAAAAACAGCTCAACTGCAAAATTACACAGAACACAAATACTGCAATAACTGCAATATCTTTTAAAATTGTGTAATCTACCTGAACCTGATTCTTTGAATGGTTCTTTTTTCGCTTCGCGGAAGATGAATACCCCTTTGCCGCTGTAGTTTTTTTATTTGTCTTTACTGCCGTAGTTGTTCGCGATGACCTTGCTGCGGCTGGCTTTGATGACGATGCTTTCTTTGTCTTCGGTGCCCTGCCTGCTGCGGCTGACTGTGTTTTCTTTGCCGTTGTGCTGGTTCTTGGAGCTGTCGTTTTCGCTGTGCCTGCCGGCTTTTTTTGTGCTGCAGCCATGATTCCCCTTCCTTTCATTTTTCTATAACCGTTTTAGTATAACACACATGTTTGTTTTTTTCAATCAGTTCATGAAGTTTTGCAATCGCTTCTTTTATTGTACCAACTTCATGAATCAAACCTTCCTTTACAGCTTCCTCTCCCACAAGAATTGAGCCCACATCTCTTGTCAATGTTTTTGTATCCATCATAAGTTCCAAAAGCCTCTTTTCTGAAATTTTACAATGACTCGTCACAAATCCAGTAATCCTATCCTGTATGCGCTTAAAGTAATCATAGCTCTGACGCACACCGATAATCATTCCATTTAATCTGACTGGATGAATCATCATCGTGGCTGTCGGCACAATAAATGAATAATCAGACGATACTGCTAACGGCACACCGATTGAATGACTTCCGCCAAGCACAAGCGTTACGCTTGGAATTGACATACCTGCAATCATCTCTGCTATTGCCAGACCTGCCTCCACATCACCGCCTACTGTATGAATTAAAATCAAAAGTCCATCCACCTCACAGCTATCCTCAATCTGAGCAAGCTGCGGCAGCACATGCTCATACTTTGTCGTTTTTAAGTTTGATGCTAGACATTCATGACCTTCAATTTCTCCGATAATATTTAGCAGAAAAATTTTATGTTTCTCTTTATTTTCATCTAGTATCAATTCTCCACTCTCACGAATTTGCTCCTGCTGCTTTGTCAGTTTGTCCTGCATGCTTTCACCTCCTGCTTTGATATAGAAAGTATCTTACAAAAAGACGAATTTATACAAAATTCAAGTCATAAAAATCTGCTTGACAAACAACCCTTTTTTATTGTAAACTAACAGATAGTGCAGATGCTAATCTGCTAGTTGGAGCGATATCGAAGTGGTCATAACGAGCCGCACTCGAAATGCGGTTGTCCGTTTCCGGGCACGTGGGTTCAAATCCCACTCGCTCCGCTTTTTGTTAATATCCGCATAATTACTGGAATGTTCGAGAATCCGCTTAAAATAAGGGGTTTCGGGCATTTTTTATTATATATAGATGTTTGATATTTTATATTCTATTTTATCATTTCAGCCATCTATATGACACGAAATATGACACGACATGACACAGATTTAGATGAATATAAAAATACCCCCGGTGCTTGCAGCACCAGGGGCACGTAAAAACATCTTTGTCAGAATTAATCCTGCTCTTCTTCTACATTTTCAACACCGCTAAGGCAAAGTCTCTCGCCATCCTGACCATCTATTGAAACATTATGAAGTATCAGATTTTTAACATTTCCAATCACAAGTCCAAGTCTGCTTGCCGGCTCGCATCCCATCATCATGGCTGCAACGCCTGTCTGTGCCTCTTTTGCATATGTGATAGAAACATTATCAAATACAAGACGCTCTATCTTCTGCTCTGGAAGACCATAGATGTACGCACCACAATAATGTGCATTGCGGCAGACAATATTGCGAAACTCAATAGATTCAATCTTTGGTGTACGTTCATCAACTGGAAGCGCCTCTTTTGTTCCAACATACTCTGTACGGCCATCTGGGTCGCAGAAATAAAAGCTGTTTACTACAAACGGTGCCTTTACACCTTCTAACTCAAGATCTTCAAATACAATTCCTTTTAATACAGAATCTTTTCCGCGTCCGCGTCTTGTTTTTACACGAAGACCTCTGTCTGTGTTTGAGAAACGACACTTTGAAATATGAATATCATCAACACCTGCCGCAATCTCACTTCCTACCGTGACTGCGCCATGACCATCCTGCATCCAGGACTGACGAATATGGATATGCTTTGACGGAACCTTAAATTTCTTGCCCATATAAATCTTTCCTGATTTAATTGCAATACAATCATCACCTACAGAGAAATGAACGCCTGCAATCTCAACATTTGTACAGGACTCTGGATCACAGCCATCTGTATTATGCGAATTTGCCGGTCCCTTTACTTCCATATCTAAGAAGCGAATCTGATTTGAAAAATATGGATGCAGATTCCATGCCGGTGAATTTTGTACTGTAACACCTACAACAGTAATATTTTCACAATGATTTAGAAAAATCATTCTTGGTCTCCAGGCACGAATCTTGTCCTTTGGACGGCTCCACCAATTCTCAAAATCAGCGCGGCCATCAAGAACACCCTTACCGCAGATAGTAACATTTTTTACATGGATTCCTGTAATCATTGATGCAAAGCTGTCAATAGGATTTCCCTCCCAGCTTCCAAGATTATAGTATCCATCCTCGTTGTCATACTCAATCTGTCCTGGAAGAATCGGTGTACGCGCACGGTCATAAATACCTGCTAACACTGCATTTTCCTGCAGCTCCAGAATCATATCACTCTTTAAAAACAGCGCTGTTACAGGATAAGTGCCCTTTGGAATCAAAACTCTTGCATTCTTAGGGCAACAAAGAATAGCTGCCTGAATTGCGCTTGTGTCGTCATGAACACCATCACCAAATGCGCCAAAATCTCTGACGTTTAATGTGATTGGTTCCGGCTCGGTATGAAATGTAACTGTTTCAGAGGCTTCATTTGCACGCACCAGCATAATCTCATAATCAGTATCTGGAAGCAGCCCATCGATTGTCTGAATCATTCTGTGGAAAACACCCTTTAAGCGACCATTTACCCAAATTTCGTAGCTCGCAGTTTCGTAAATTGCATCCTCATCTAACTCAATTGTCACATGTCGGGATGAGCAAAATAATATATGAAAATTCATGATATACTCCTTTAAATGTAATTACAGTTTCGTTATGCCTCTAATTTCTGCTTTGCCATCTCCATCAGCACCATTGCAGCCTCAAGCTGATCATTATTGCGCTCATGACGGCAAATCACACGATACCATTCTAAAAGTAACCCCTGATATTTATAAGGAAGTAAAATTTTCTGACTGCATGCCTCATAAGCGGCTGCCACAATCAAAATTCTCTGCAGTGCATCAAGTGTAGCAAAATTTTCTCTAAGCACAGAAAATGTCTCTTTGAAAAGATCGGTGATCTGAGCCTGATACTCAAAAACACCCTCTTTCATTGCCTTTTTAATCTGTGTCAAACCATACAGATACCAGCCATCACGCTGCGTTTTCTCTACCTGACACAGTTGGCGATAAATATTCTCGTAATACTGGAGTGTACCATATTTAGTCTCATACTCTGTAAAGAAACTAAGTTCGTAGAACACCTGCTGACCTGTCAAGTGAACATCTTTACTATTTTCGCTACAATATTTCGCAGTCAGCTCTTCGCGAATTTTATTTAATGATTCGCGTCTTTCCGGATTTCGCTCAACAGCCCACAACCAAACACTGGCATATTCTACATTTGTCTGCTCGCTGCTTATTGCACCAAGCCGATCTGCAGCTGCACTTAAGCCAAGCTGCTCGTAAACACGCAGAAGTGCCTTTGCACTGAGCGCATCCACCTCCTTTATTTCGTAGATCCAATTCTGGATTTCTTCCTGTATCATGGTAAATCCCCTTTCTTACTGGACATCAATTCCTGTTTATGTTATTATTATAAAATAAGCATTTATGCAAGCAGCCAATTTGCAAATGCATCCGGTACATAAAGATTTCCCAGTCCTGTCCCAAGCTGAATATCTGGCTTAGGAGTTCCATGGTAATCTGAACCTCCGGTCATGTGAAGCTCATTTTTTACGGCAAGTGTACGAAGTTCCCGCTCCTGCGCATTTGTATAGGTAGAGTAGACAACCTCGATTCCTTCTAATCCACATTCCTTTAAGTCCTTTATGACCTTATCTAATACGGTCAGACTAAGACGATACTGCGGTGGATGTGCCAAAACTGGATGTCCTCCTGCCTCACGAATACAGGTAATTGCCTCTTTTGCAGTTACCCCTTCTTTCGGAATGTAGCACGGCTTTCCATCTCCAAGGTAGCGGTCAAATGCCTCTTTTACAGAGGATACGATACCCTTTTCGTAAAGATATTGTGCAAAATGAGCTCTCGTGATTACAGATCGGTCAAAACGAGCATAAAATTCGTCCTTGTCAATATTGCAAACGTTTTCGCTGATTAGACGCAGCATTTTCTCGTTTCTTTCTTGACGAAGCGCACCATATTGCTCCAACTTTTTTAAAAATTGTACATCTGTCTCATCAACACCAAGACCAAGAATGTGAAATTCCTTCACAACATTTCCAAGATCATATAGACTGGAAATCTCAATTCCTGGAATTAATGTAATAGACAGATCTTCTGCTACCTTCTTTGCCTCCTTGATACCACTTACAGTATCATGATCTGTCAATGCAATTGCCGAAAGCTTTTTCTCATATGCAAGTTCCATCAGCTCAGACGGTGTAAGAGAGCCATCTGAACAGCAGGAATGCGTGTGTAGGTCAACTGCCATAGTTCCTCCTTCGTTTTAAGTGAGTTGGATGTTCTTATTATAGCATTAAATGCTTCCATCATGCAATAGAAAGGTCAGGTTTTCCATGTTAAAGCATACGACAAAATTTACCTCTTTACTTCTTGCAGCCGGAACTTGTTTTTCCGGCACAATCTGTACATTTGCTGAAAGCACAAGTTCTGCTGACGCTGCAAATGCTACAGAAGTTTTTTCTACACCACTGTATACATCCGGTCTGTATAGTACAGATGAACAACCAGAGGGCGTCAAGGTGACACACAATATCTGTCTGGATTACGACAATAATCTGATGAAAGACAACTATCTGATTCAAAATGAATCCGATACCGATGTTTCGTTTGACATTCTGATTCCACAGATTGCATCATTGGCATCAGAACCAGAAAAGCTGTATAACTTCTATGCACATGCATACGATACAACAGACAGCGATGCACTTAAATTGCTTGATCTGTTTGCAGATACTGATACTGCTTCCTTTGAGGAATCGTCATACTATTCTCCTTTATTTTCAGCAAACGGACTTGGTGAAAGTACTCTGACACTTGACGAACTGTATCAGGGTCAGATTTACAATACTGCAATCCCAGAGGATAAGGGTGTCCTCTATCACCTGTCAAGACCTCTCACTGATTCTGTACTTGATGAAAAAGTATGTCTGTCTATCTCAGGGCTTAGTGACAGCTGCCATATTTATCCGCTCGGCTGCAGCTATTCCACAACAGATAATGGCTATGAGCTTTCTATTAGTGAAAATTTCTTTGACTGCTATGTTTTCCTGACTGGAAAAGAAAATACTGATTTCACTGTTTCACTAATTGAGAATGAAAATGCTAAGACCGATGCCGAGAAATTCTCAATGGACGATGAATCCTCTGATCTGAAATCCTACCTTGAATTTTGCTGTGACTGGTATCTGGATCAAAATAAAGACAACACACAGGCAACACCAGAGCTTCTTCTTTCCAATCTGGCTGACTACTTTAATCGAAGCTCAGTAACAGTTTCTATCGATCTGCTTCCGACAATTGACTGGCTGACCCAGCAGAAGCGTTTCCTCGTTCATCAGTATACTGTCACCGTTCCGGCAGGATCTTCTGCATTTGCATGGACTGAGCGTGAAACTGAACTTTCCAAAAAAGAAGTCACATTAAGCGCACAGCTTTCAAAAGATACTGCATCATATGCAAAAGTTTTGGATACTGTAACTGTATCTCTTCCAGATGGCTATTCATCATTGATTGTCAGAAATGCAGAGAGCAAAAAACTCTCTGATGCAGGATCAAGCGGCGATAACAATTTGGTCACGTATTCCATTAAATCATATAAGGGTGACACCTACAGCGTTGCCCTGTTTAAGACTCCGATGTGGAATGCCACCCTTAAATATATGCCTATTTTTATTGTTATTATGGCAGTATTTATGTTACTTTGCCTGATTAGCTACCTCTCCCGTAGAAAGAAGAGCTAACAGCTCATCCTTAGACATCGACGCAATAGCTCCGAAGTCCATGGAAAGAATATCGTCTGATAATGCTTTCTTGGACTCCTGGAGCTTTATTATTCCCTCCTCGAGAGAGTCCTTTGCGATCAAACGGTACACCGTTACTGTGTTTTTCTGTCCAATTCTGTGTGCACGGTCAGTTGCCTGATTCTGTGCTGCCACATTCCACCACGGATCGTAGTGAATTACAATATCTGCCGCCGTTAAGTTTAATCCCGTGCCGCCGGCTTTTAGTGAAATCAAAAATACAGGTGTATCGTCATTCTGGAACTCATCAACAAGGCGCTGACGCTCCTGCTTATCTGTATTTCCTGTCAGACAATAATACTTTGTATTTTGCTCAGCTAAGCGCTCACGAATCAGATCTAACATTGATGTAAACTGAGAGAACAATAATACCTTATGTTTTCCCTTTACAGCACGCTGCACAAGCTCCATACATGCCTCAAGCTTAGCAGAGCTTCCCTGATAATCATCGTAACAAAGCGCTGGATGACAACAAATTTGACGAAGCTTTGTCAGCTGACTCAAGATAAATATCTTGTTCTTCTCATAATATGCACTGTCGATACCCTGCAGCTGATCAACAAGCTGCTTATGAGCAGCAAGATACAGCTTTCTTTGCTCATCTTCCATTCCAGAATAAATAGTCTTTTCATCCTTTTCAGGAAGGTCTGAAAGCACCTGAGACTTTGATCTTCGAAGCAAAAATGGTGCTGTCATTTTTCGCAGGCGATTTCTCGCCGCTGCATCCTCATTTTTCATGATCGGCATCTCAAATTGTTTTCTAAAACGTGTATAGCTGTACAGATAACCTGGCATCAGATAGTCGAAAATACTCCATAGCTCACTTAAACTATTTTCAATCGGAGTTCCCGTAAGAGCAAGACGATATGCTGCATTTATCTGCTTAACAGCCTTTGCATTCATTGTCATATGGTTTTTGATATACTGTGCCTCATCAAGAATCTGATAGAAAAATTTACAGCCTTCATAGATCTCAAGATCTCGGCGAAGAAGGTCGTATGACGTAATCAAAACATCATACGATGTATATTGCTCAATTAGTTCTTTTCTCTCTTTTGCATTTCCAGCCACAACCTGAATGCGCAAGTTTGATGCAAATAATTCCAGCTCATGCTGCCAGTTATAAATAAGCGATGCCGGACAGACAATAATTGAGCTTCCCTTTCCCTGATCAGATACTAGCAGTGTAATCGTCTGCAAAGTTTTTCCAAGACCCATATCATCTGCCAATATTCCATTAAAATGGTAATCCTGCAGCATTTTAAGCCAACGATATCCATAGATCTGATACTCACGAAGCGTTGCTCCAATAGTTTCTGGAACTGGATACATTTCCAGCTCAGTGCGTTTCATGCGCTCTGCCATGTCGCGAATTTCCTTGCCTGGCTGATAATCAATGCCCTGCATAGACGCAAGCATCTCATCTGCAAATAAGAAGCGATACCCTGGAAGACTCACTGGCCTGTCAACTGCTTCACGGGCATCAATATCCATCACATCCTCAAACTCTGCCAGCTTATCAGCAAACTCATCACTTAGCTTTAAGATTCTGCCATCCTCAAGGCGATGATAATGCTGTTTTTCATGGTAAGCCCTAAGCACATCCTTTAACTGCTTTTCACTTAACTCATCACTCTCAAAGCCAAGCTCCAAAAAATGATCCATAAAGCGCATACCGGCCTTGATCTGAGGTGCCTCATCAAAATGAAGATCAGCCAGACCATCTTCTAGCACAACACTTCCAAATGAATATAGCTGCGGCAGGCAAAACTCCAAAAAGCGTCCAATATCATCTCCATTTTCGATAATATAGCGCTCGCAATCTTCCTGACCATTTTCTTCATCTTTTTCCATGCTTGGAAGATATCTTTCAAGAAGATCTTTTAATGCCTGCTCCTTTTCCACATCACGCACAAGGTTCATATCTGACTTTTCACCAAGATGAACTATTCTTTTGCCATAGCGTGTCTCCATCTTCAGCTCAAGAATATCCCACAAATTTATGGTAAATTTCACCTGAAGCATTGGCGGAACAAATTCCTCCAACGACAAGTCGCGGCATTCCAAATTAATATTTTCCTGAATCTCCGGAAGCACATAATGAATAAATGACGGAAAATCACTATTGTTAATATCCATATATCCGCTTCCCGGATAAGCAACCTGCAGCAGATTTCTGTAGAAAATCCTAAGAGCGCGGCTGTAATACTCATCACAAATATAAACTGTATCTTCTCCAAAAAGATAGATATGGCGATTTCCCTCTGCTAACTTCCACTTATCTGGAAGCCACAGTCTTGCGCCATCCTTTCCCTTTTTCTCTAATATCAGTTTTACCTGCGGATTTTCCTTTACAACATGAACCATACGGCTCTTGCCATCCTCGATTAGTTCAAGCTCTCTGCCGCAAAATGCTTTCATATACAAATCGGCAAAGCCTTCCTCAAGCTCAACATTTGAAATTTTCCTATCAAATGTATATTTTTCTTGCTGAGACCAATGATTCAAATAGGAATCAATCTGCAGACAAATGACCTGAATCAATGCTGCCGAATCAGAATCATAAGAATATTCACAGTTTGGATACGAAAGCTGCTTACCAAAAGAAATGTCCTCACCTTTTTGATAGCTCTGTTTAAAGGCAGTCAGATCGCGAATAGGATAAAGATGACGTGTTCCGGCAAAAAATTCCAGCCCGATTTTCTTTCCCTCTGTCACAAACTTTGGTACTACTTTTACATCTGAAATATTGGATTTTTGATACTGCAGCGTATAACGCTTCTCGTATGCCTGAATCATACTTATGCAGGCAGCTGAGGTATGAACACTTGATACAAGCTCTCCCTCACAAAAATATTGCAAAACTGCCGCAATCTCATGACGGCAAAGTTTTCCCGGTGTATGATACTCGCCGCAGGAACATGAAGATTCCTCTATATCAAAGTCTCCCCAATTTCCATCAGCTGCAAGACCTGTTGATTGTATTGTCACCTCTACATCATAGCGTCTGCTTAAATCTCTAACCGTTGCCTGTATCTGTGTTCTTCCATGTGCCTCCTCAGCGCTTGACAAAGCTGCCTGTCCGCGCTGATGAAGGGCACGTCCTTTCTGATATTCCAAAGAGTTTACCGCATACTGCTGCAGCATTTCGTAGGTTTTCTCCATACTTCTCCCCATATACACTAAAGGTTTTTATTTTATAAAACAGTTTCTTTCGTTCAGCCACTTCAAAAAATCCTCATGCAAGCATGGGATTTTTCGAATTTGTCTGAACGCGTGAACTGTTGCATCACATCTTCTCTGGTGCACTAAATCCTAACAGTTCAATGCAGGTCTCCAGAATATCTTTGCAATAAGAAATCAGAGCAATGTAACCATTCTTCTTATCCTGATCTTCTTCTGCCAAAATCTTTGTCTCATGATAGAAACGATTGAAATCATTTGCTAAATCATAAATATATGCACACAGCTTATGTGGTGCATACTCAGCACTTGCCTGTGCAAATACATCTGAAAATCTTGTCATATCAAGCATAAGTGCCTTCTGTGCGGCACCGTTCGGCACAGTGATTGCAGTTGGAATCTCCTGACCAAACTTCTTTAATATAGATTTGATTCTTACGATGGTATACAGAATGTACGGACCTGTATTTCCCTCGAAAGAAGTGAAACGATCTACATCAAAGACATAATCCTTTGATGCCTGATTAGACAAATCACCATACTTAATTGCAGAAAGACCAATGATCTTTGCATTCTCACGTGCTGTCTCTTCATCCTCATCGCGGCTTGCCATGATTTTATCATAAACTGCATCGTTAATATCACGAATCAGGTGCTCAAGACGCATAACACCGCCCTGTCTTGTCTTAAACGGCTTTCCATCCTTTCCGTTCATAGTTCCAAAGCCTAAAAACTGAAGTTTTGTATCTTCTGGAACAAGCTCTGCCAATCTGGATACGCGGAATACCTGTGTAAAATGCATCTCTTGACGCTTATCAACAACATAAATAATGCGGTTTGGCTTAAACAGCTTTTCTCTTTCTACGATAGTAGCAAGATCTGTTGTCTGGTAAAGGCTTGCACCATCTGACTTTAAGATAATACACGGCGGAACTTCCTTTGTATCCTCCGGCTTTGCAACGTCAACAACAAGTGCACCATTTGAAATATAAGCCAATCCCTTATCCTTTAACATCTGAACCATGTCCGGAATATACGGCTGCGCATCACTCTCTTTCTTCCACAGATCAAAATGAACGTCTAGCTTGCTGTAGTTCTTCTGAAGATCTTCGATAGAAACCTTCAAAATGTGATTCCAAATCGCAGTGTAGCCGCGATCCTTATTCTGCAGCATAACAGTTGCATCATGTGCACGCTTTGCAAACTCCTCATCTATCTTTGCCTTACCGCTTGCGCACGGATAGATTTCCTCTAACTCAGAGATTGTAAATGGCGCTTCCTCAGGATATTCACCAGTATATTCATGATCAAAATAAACAAGATCTGGCTTTCTCTCCTTTAACTCAGTAATAATCAGACCCATCTGAAGGCCCCAGTCACCAAGATGCGCATCACCAATAACTTCATTTCCTGCATAACGAAGGATTCTCTTTACGCTCTCTCCGATAATTGCAGAACGCAGATGACCAACATGAAGCGGCTTTGCTACATTTGGTCCGCCGTAGTCAATTACAATCTTCTCTGGTGTTGACAGCTCAATTCCATGCTTCTTACTTGTCTTCATCTGATTAATATAAGATGCCAAGTATTCATTATCAAGATTGAAATTTAAAAATCCTGGCTTTACAGATGCTACATCCTTTACTACCTTTGAAGACTGCAGCTTCTCTGCCACCTCATCTGCTATCATAAAAGGAGCTTTGTGATATTTCTTTGCACCAGCCATTGCGCCATTACACTGATATTCACA